>NZ_JAKZEQ010000159.1:0-238 GCF_022549155.1 Lactiplantibacillus sp. ME-2 | reverse complement strand
GCAGCAGGGTGACGACCGATCGACTTCGTCCGGCGCACGCTTCGGAGAGTTTTTCCGCTACCACGGCTGGCTGGCGCCGGGCGTGCGCTGGTTCCGCAGCATCGGCTTCCCCGCCAAGTCGCTGTGGGTGGCCGCGGCGTTCATGGCGCCGCTGCTGATGCTGGTGGTCTTCCTCATCCGCGATGCCAATGCGTTGCTGGACACCGCCCGCCATGAACGCGACGGCGTGGCCTACACC
>NZ_JAKZEQ010000158.1:0-244 GCF_022549155.1 Lactiplantibacillus sp. ME-2 | reverse complement strand
GGTTTCATTATGAAAAAATATATTTGATATTATCTAGTTTTCAAAGAACAAGTTTCAATGACGACTAACGTCGTCAATGGAGAATAGCGGGATCGAACCGCTGACCCCCTGCTTGCAAAGCAGGTGCTCTCCCAGCTGAGCTAATTCCCCATGAGGTATTCAACTTATGGAACCAACTGGTTCGGTTCCAATGGGCCTAAATGGACTTGAACCATCGACCTCACGCTTATCAGGCGTGCGCTCT
>NZ_JAKZEQ010000157.1:0-249 GCF_022549155.1 Lactiplantibacillus sp. ME-2 | reverse complement strand
ATATCAGAGTGCCTTCTCCACTTTTTCGAAATATTCAATTATTACTACGGTAATTTAGAAATAGTGAGTTATCACAAGACTTTTTCAATCTGACAGTTGATTGAGAAAACTGTCAGATTGAAAAACAACGACAAATTCAGCAAAAGTTGAGTACATCCCTATCAGCCATTCGAACGCTATCCCGACTGGAAGGTGTTTCTGACAATGCCCAGTGGTGAAATTTCACTTAGCAAGCGTCCTGTGCTTGGT
>NZ_JAKZEQ010000156.1:0-256 GCF_022549155.1 Lactiplantibacillus sp. ME-2 | reverse complement strand
AAAGGTAAAGTACGTGGTAATTGGTACAACGACCATTGTCAGGCCGTTCCAACCGATCGTCCCAGTAAAACTGCCAAGAGCCGTGAAAATTCCCCGGGCATGACTATCTTCACTAATCGCTGGAACCATGCCCCAATACAAGACATCTGTTAACGAATAGAAGACATCCAAGATAATAAATAAAATCACAAAAACAATTGCAAATAAAATCCAGTTTACCTTTGCTAATCCAAAGATTCCTGAGAAAATAACGACT
>NZ_JAKZEQ010000155.1:0-258 GCF_022549155.1 Lactiplantibacillus sp. ME-2 | reverse complement strand
TTGATTTCAAAAGAACGCTCCGGCAAGTTATTTGCCAGAGCGTTCTTTTAGATTAACGATGATCAAGTTTTAATATGTTTAATGGCTGAGCTTAGTCCTTAGCCTTGAAGTAATGTACCCGCGCCGTAAAGTCACTAGTTTGAACGGGAGTCGTGTAGAGTCCTAGTTGCATCAATTCATCGCCACCGTACATTTTGTTTGTGTCGGTCTCAACGTAGGTCTGCTGAGGGTCTAATCCCGCTAACTTCGTAATATGCG
>NZ_JAKZEQ010000154.1:0-268 GCF_022549155.1 Lactiplantibacillus sp. ME-2 | reverse complement strand
ACCAAGGTAACGTTTTAGCGGTTCGGGTCTACAAACGCAGTACTGCTGCCTTTATTGAAGACCAAGATATGTTCCGTTTCTCTGGTATTTTCCGTGACGTCAATATACTGGCGGAGCCTGCTAGCCATATTACTGATTTGGACATCCGACCAGTTCCAAATGCCAATCTCAAAAGTGGTGAGCTCAACATCACTACTAAAGTAACCGGCGAACCAGCCACTTTAGCGCTGACCGTTAAAGACCATGACGGGCGAGTACTGACGAGTCA
>NZ_JAKZEQ010000153.1:0-281 GCF_022549155.1 Lactiplantibacillus sp. ME-2 | reverse complement strand
TTTTGAGGGAAGCGTGAAAGGATTCCATTGGCGCATTATCATACGGACAACCCTTACGACTGTAAGAGTGGCGGATATGTAGTTCAGTTAAACGTTGATTGTAATCATCGCTGGTATACTGTGATCCTAAATCCGTATGGATAATCAGGTCCCCAGTAATGGTTCGATTTTTAACCGCGCTTTCAAGGGTCTTTAAGATTAAATCAGTAGCCATCTTTTTTGAGAAGGCAAATTACAAGTTTAATCCGAACAAGCCCGGAATCTTTCAATGGCAGTCTGTT
>NZ_JAKZEQ010000152.1:0-283 GCF_022549155.1 Lactiplantibacillus sp. ME-2 | reverse complement strand
AGGAAGCTGATCTTTTTTGTCCGAACAGCGTTCGGATTAATTTTACAATCTACCAAAACAATATATTTTAAAACTGTTTACACCATACCAAAAGGGGCTTCGAATACGAGGCCCCTTTTAGATTTAGCTAGTAATCCGTATTAAAGTTAATGGCTAGCTCCCAGTTCAACTTTTTAATGGCTTACGATCTGTCAACAAAGCAATTGGTGACAGAATAAAAACAATCACCGCTCCTACTAAGTAGGTATGACTGAAGGCCTGGCTGATCTGTCGATTCTTAGTA
>NZ_JAKZEQ010000151.1:0-285 GCF_022549155.1 Lactiplantibacillus sp. ME-2 | reverse complement strand
GCAAAATATTGGCGTTGATACCAGCAACTACTCACTCGGTTACGTGGCCACCTGGGCTAAAGATAAAGCCGTGATCCATAGTGCTTTAAGTGAGATCCAGCAAGTTAGCAACAAAGTGATTGAGCTTAGTGACGGGTTAACCAAACAATTAGGCTTACAAGAAGCCCAAAAAGAACCTGAGCATGATCTAAAAAAGCTATCAGCCCAAGCACTTAATCAGTCATATCAAGGCTTGCAACAACAAGTTCAGCAAGCAAGGAACCCACAACAAAAATCAGAACTAAA
>NZ_JAKZEQ010000150.1:0-287 GCF_022549155.1 Lactiplantibacillus sp. ME-2 | reverse complement strand
CCGCGACCCCCACCATGGCAAGGTGATGTTCTACCACTGAACTACTTCCGCATAACTATTCAGTTAATGCCGACTAGAGGATTCGAACCTCCGACCCCCTGTTTACAAGACAGATGCTCTGCCAGCTGAGCTAAGTCGGCATGACGATTAACACAACTATAACATCATATCATGCTCAGTTACATAAATCAACAATAACTTTTGTGAAACTATTTAATTATGAGCCGTGAACAATGAGCCGTGACAGTCTCGAACTGTCGACCCTCTGATTAAAAGTCAGATGCTCT
>NZ_JAKZEQ010000014.1:0-66591 GCF_022549155.1 Lactiplantibacillus sp. ME-2 | reverse complement strand
ACCCGGTATGGGTTTATTTTTTTACTTTGTGTTGCATTTCAATTGTAAATTCGCCATACACAAAAAAGAGGCTACGACAGATATAGCCTCTTTCATCATGAAAATTAACGATTACGCTTTTATACTAATTATCCAGTATCTATTTACTTACCACATGGTCCTCATCCAACATGTACTGGAACGCCACGTCACCAGTCAATAAGTTAGCTTTGAACAAGCCCTGGTTACCATTGTTTTCGTCACCCATGACCACGAAGTACGCGGCACCTTCATCAGCCACATGTTGAAAACTCAGGTAGTTCCCCTTGAAACCTTGCTTGCGGAACAAACCAATAATCCGGATCATTTCACGTTGTGTCACTTCATCTGCTGCTACTTTTTCACTCATATTTAGCTTTAACTCCAATTCTCTGCTTTATTCTCATTCTGCCGTTTTGGGAGCTGGTCTTATTTCCAGAAATTACTCTTATCGGCCCTCAGCGCCCAAAAAAGCACTCCCCTGAGACAGCGGAGTGCTCCAAAAAACTAGTAAATAACTATTAAATTATTTGCCTAACTTTTCCTTACCAAGAACCTTTAACTTTTCATCAAAGTCATAGACAACTGGTTCGCCAGTAGCCATTTCAAGGTCCATGATATCATCATCACTGATTTGTTCGATGTACTTGCTTAAGGCACGCAATGAGTTACCGTGGGCAGCAATGATTACATTCTTGCCGTCTAATAACTTAGGTGCGATTTGGTCTTCCCAGAAAGGCATAACGCGTTCCAAGGTAACCTTCAAGTTTTCGCCACCAGGGACGATGTTAGGGTCTAAGTCAGCGTAACGACGATCGTTAACGGCTGAACCTTCATCATCGGCACTCAATAATGGAGGTAAAACATCATAAGAACGACGCCAGATATGAACTTGGTCGTCACCGTATTTTTCAGCGGTTTCCTTCTTGTTCAATCCTTGTAATGCACCATAATGACGTTCGTTTAAACGCCAAGTCTTGGTTTCTGGAATCCAAAGTTGGTCGGATTCTTCAAGCACATAGTGCAAAGTCTTGATGGCACGAGTCAAAACTGAAGTAAAGGCGTAATCGAATTCTAAGCCTGCTTCTTTAACTTTTTGACCAGCAGCCTTAGCTTCTTCAACACCCTTTTCGCTTAAATCAACGTCAACCCAACCAGTAAATTGGTTAGATAAGTTCCATTCACTTTGACCGTGACGAATCAATACTAATTTTGCCATAGCAGTTAATGACCTCTTTCTTAAGTTATTTACTCACCCTATTTTACACTGAAAAAGCGAAAAATCAAAACAATATCAGCGCTTATTTTCAGAATCCGGGTGGAAAGTAATCGTTTTTTTCAGATTAATGTTAGGTCGCGGCCGGTGAACCGGTTTCACGCCGATGATGTCCAAAATAAAGTTAAAAATCGGTACACCGACGATCAGTCCCCAGACACCAAACAGACGCTCACTCACTAGTAATACGACAAACGTATAAAAAATGGGCAGCTCCGTGCGACTCGACATAAACTTGGGATTCAAGACATAGGCTTCTAAGGCGTGCACAACCAAAATCATTAAGAGCATATAGACCACGTAGCGCAAACCGCCAACCGAATAGGCAATCAAGCTCAGCGGTACGACTGAAATAATCACCCCAGCGACTGGAATCAGACTTAAAATAAAGATCATTAATCCCAAGCTAATCAGTTGAGGCATCTTCAAGATTGCCATGAAGGCTACCGTAATCACCGTATTGACAATCGCAATCAAGAACTGCGCTTCCAAAACAACGCCAAAGCTATTCACAAACTTTTTGGCAAAGAAATGGACGTCTTGAAAGAACCAGCCAAACGTACTGGTCAAAAAGCGCTTCGTGAAGACCCGCATCTGATGATCCTCAATCGTAAAGAAGAAGCTCAAAATAAATGACAAGAAGAAGGTTAGTCCCATATTACCAATATTAGTAATATACTGGAACACAACTGAAATACCGCCCTTCAATTGTTTGAGTATATCCGACTCTTGAAAATACGATGTCACCCACGTCAACACTTGGTTAGTATCATGTGATGGGTTCTGATAAAACCGATAGACTGATTCAAACGTCAAAAAAGTTTGTTTGATCAACTGCGGTAAATAAATCGATACAGCAAAGTAAATTCCAAGAATGACTAGTGCGTAGACCACTAGGACAATGATCGTCGGTGGAATCTTCACCCACCGCCGAACTGCCCGAACTAACCGCGTCACTAAGAACGTAAAAATAAACGTTAATAAAATAATACTCATCATACTTGATGCCAAGTATAGCGTTAACACAATCAACGCCAATACGCAGGCGCGCCGCCAGCGCACATTTCGTATTAACTGTGACCAAAATTCCACAAAATCCACCCCTCTACTATCCCTTACTCCTATTCTAACGGAAAGTCTCAGCAATAAAAATTAAAAGGCCGTTGTGAATCAACAAAAAACGTGTCAAGTTTATCACTAATCGCACGATAAACTTCACACGTTCGTTTAAATAAACACTTAATAACTTATGAGAACTGCATCTTTAAGCTCTCTAATCCTAGTGCTTGGTGAATAATAACTGAGGCGCCACCCAACAAGGCCGCCGATTGTACGTTCTTAGTTGCAATGATTGGAACTTGCCGACTTGGCGAAGTTAGTTTGGCTGTGCTCTCCCGAACATTAGTCAATAGTTGTGGCAAAATTTCTAGAACGGTCGTGTTCAACACAACCACATCCGGCGCGAACGCCGTGGAAACATTCGCAATCACTTTAGATAGATAGTAAACAAAGTCATCGAAGACCTTTGTCACTTCCGGATCATGATTGATGTAGTCATGCTTGACCGTCGTTAAATCTAATCGATCAACATGCTTGATGGCCTTCAACCGAGCCCACAAGGCTTTTTCAGAAGCATAATCGTTAACGGATGCCAAGTGGTCCTCAACGTGCCGATCTTCTAACAAAGCAGTCCCCACTTCACCTGCTTCGCCTTCATGACCAGAATATAGTCGCGAATCAGCCACGATTCCCGCATGAATTTGATCGCGAACGACTACTGAAACCACGTTATCGAAAATCTCATTGTCATGGAAATCACGTTCAAAAACGGCCGTTAAGTTAGCTTTCTTTTCCAGAACTACCGGAATCCGTAGCTTATCACGTAAATACTTTGCTAGATCAAAGTGTGTTAGTCCCTTGATCGGTGTCTTGAGGATTTTATTCTCATAAATAATCCCATCCAGCGCAATGGCGACCCCCATCAGACCATGAATCGTACCATAGTCATCAACGTTCCGTAATTGATCTTCAATCAAATCAATGACATCCGTCAACGTCATATCGCTCGTCTTAAAGCTTTGAAAGTGCAAAATTTTACCATTCAACCGTGAATACATAAGTTTGACTGCGTCAGCCGTCATGTCAATGCTGGCCACAAAACCATAGTTCACGTTCAGCTCAGCCATCACTGGTTTACGACCGCCGTTTTTCGTGCTGACACCACAGCCAATTTCCTTGATGAACTGGGTCCGCAGTAGCTGATTATAAATATCTGAAACCGTCACTTTATTCAAACTCAAGTTCCGTGAAATCTGGCTCCGGCTAATCGGTCCTTCGTTAATAACCTGCTGCAGAACTTGCTTTTCATTCGTACTGCGCATTACATGTTTATTAATAATCATACTGAATTTCGATGCCCACCATTGACAATCGAACTACTTTACCAAATCATGTTAATTTGGTCTGCCATTAATTCAATCATCAACGGGCACCTTAACCCCCTAATCTGTTAATATTCTATAGCATCAAACAAAAATAGTACACAAAATAGTCAATTTTATACCCATTTTGACATATGAACGTTAAAAAAAGGCCAATACCGATATAAAATGACCGCCCCCGTAGAACCAAAATATCAAGAACGAAAACTTTCCGTCCTTACTCCTACATTCTATAACAGTTTTTATAAAAAAATCACCGATTGACACCTAAAAGTAGGTGTTTTATCGATGATTGTTAAGTGGACTTCCATACTGTTATTAAATTGTTTATATTACTGCAACGACCTCGCTGCTTGCGCCAGAGACATATGTTGTAAACTGGCTTGTTGTAAAATGGCCTCGATTTGGGCATCCGTATACTGACTAGCATTAAATCCAGCTTGCGCTAGCTCCGCACGCGTTGCCTGAATCTGATCAGAGCTATAATTCATCGTTTGGGCAGCTTGCGCCAGTGAGAGGTGTTGTGCCGCTGCTCGTTGCAGAATAGCACGAATTTGGGCATCACTATAACTACTGCCGTCGAGCCCCTTGCGCAGTCAACTCAGCACGAGTCGTCTGCACTTGACTGTCACCATAACTGTTGTTAGCTGCAGCTGACGAGCCCATCGAATGGTTAGCTGAGGAAGTTGATGATGAAGCAGCCGCCTGCTGTTTAGTGGCTGGCGTGCGTTGCGTTTGTTGCTGACTTCCGGTCATCCCCGTAACCGCTTGTGCCGCACTCGGGATCACCGGTGCTGAACCGGTCAATGTCTTGAGTGACGCATTATTTTGTTTCTGTAAATCCAACACATTTTTCCGAATATCCTGATAGTAACGTTGCTTAAACGCCTTATCCTGCAATAACTTAGCAATTACAACGTTAGAATCCGTAAACTCATTCGCTTTATTCAGCTCAGCAGCTTTCTGATACTGTTGTTGATAAGTCTTGCGTTTTTGTTGCACCTTTTTTATTAAGGTAAGTTGTTCTTGGGCCTGATTAATTAACGTAACTGCACCGTGCTTGGTCGTCTTAACCGTCATAAAGTCACGTTTAGCCACGTCAAATTTCCGCGCAGCCAGTGCTTCTTGACCAGCCACATAAGTCTGGGTCTGGGTTAAATACCGTTGCGCCTCAGTACTACTAGCTTTCGTTCTGGTCGCATGTGTAAAACTCGTCTCCGCTAACGTATAATTCCGCTCTTGCAGTGCCCGCTCACCAGTTCGCATTTCAGCCGTGTATGAGTCTTCCTGCAGACGGTACCGCGTATATGAATAACTACCAACCCCCACAGCGATAATTACTGCAAACATGATCCACATCCATCTTTTCATCACGACACCCCCATCAACTGATTTTGTAATTAATTTATTATAACATGTTTACGAATCAGGTCGCGATTCGTTGTGCTTACAAAACTGTTTTCATAAGCGTATAATAATTAGTGTATTTTACGAAGAAAGGATCCTTATTGCAATGCTAGAAAAAACCTTTTACCACACCCTTCTAAGCCACTCATTCAATATGCCCGTCACAGTCAACTACTGGGATGGAAGTAGTGAAACTTATGGTGAAGGCACACCAGAAGTCACGGTGACTTTTAAAGAAGCCATTCCAATGCGTGAAATTACCAAGAACGCTTCAATTGCCCTTGGTGAAGCTTATATGGATGGCAAGATTGAAATTGATGGCAGTATTCAAAAATTAATTGAATCGGCCTATGAATCGGCAGAAAGTTTCTTCAACAATTCTAAGTTCAAGAAGTTCATGCCTAAACAATCTCACTCTGAAAAGAAGAGTCAACAAGACATCCAAAGCCATTACGATGTGGGTAACGACTTCTACAAGATGTGGCTTGATCCAACCATGACCTATTCTTGTGCTTACTTCAAACATGACACTGATACATTAGAAGAAGCCCAGATTCATAAGGTTCATCACATCATTCAAAAGCTCAACCCACAACCTGGCAAGACCTTACTAGACATTGGTTGCGGTTGGGGTACGTTGATGTTGACTGCCGCTAAAGAATACGGCTTAAAAGTCGTCGGGGTCACGTTATCACAAGAACAATATAACCTAGTTGCTCAACGCATCAAGGATGAAGGCCTCAGTGATGTTGCTGAAGTCCGGTTACAAGATTACCGTGAACTTGGCGACGAAACTTTCGACTACATTACCAGTGTTGGGATGTTCGAACACGTCGGTAAGGACAACTTAGCAATGTACTTTGAACGCGTTAACCACTATCTTAAAGCTGACGGTGTTGCCCTATTGCACGGCATCACCCGGCAACAAGGTGGCGCCACTAACGGTTGGTTAGATAAGTACATTTTCCCAGGTGGCTACGTTCCTGGGATGACCGAAAACTTACAACACATTGTTGACGCCGGCTTACAAGTCGCTGACGTTGAAACCCTCCGTCGCCATTACCAACGGACGACTGAAATCTGGGATAAAAACTTTAACGCTAAGCGCGCTGCCATCGAAGAAAAGATGGGCGTGCGCTTCACTCGCATGTGGGATCTCTACCTACAAGCCTGTGCCGCTTCCTTCCAGTCTGGTAACATTGACGTCATGCAGTACCTCGTAACTAAAGGTGCTTCATCACGAACCTTACCAATGACCCGGAAATACATGTATGCGGATAACCGAATCAATAAAGCTTAATTAAATGCCAAAATACCAACTATCTCGATTATTTCGAAATAGTTGGTATTTTTTTGACCATTTTTCAGGAATGACTGACAACTAGCTTTCAGTCACCGCCATGCGTACCCAACCCAAGATCTGATGGTAGATGAGTAACGATCCTAGGAAGAAAGCGGCCGCTAAACCGGTGGATGTCGGTAGTTTGTTAAACATATTGGCTGGTAACACTAAGGCTAATAGTGGAAAGGCATACGCTGCTGGCAATTGTAAGTTAAGCGCCCGTAACCACAAATACACAAGTGGTAAGGCAATGACCGTCGTTAATAGCCACGAAGCAATCAATAGGTGAATGCCGACCCCAATACTAGCAGCAGCCGACAATGCAAGCCACTGCTTAAGTGCGGTCGTTACCGTATATTCAGACTGTTGAGCCGCTTCAAAGAAAACGACGATCACGGGTGGGATTGCGGCCATCTGGGGCTGTCCCGCTAGCCAAACAATACCCACCCAGACAAAAACTAGGCTGATAAAGCCGAGCATTTGCCAGCGACTAGCAGAAGCTTCGGTTACCCGTGAGATTGATCGCGGTCGTTGAATCCAAGCCCCAATCATCAGGCAAATAGTCCAGAAAAAGATGGCTACGATAAAGGTCCAGTGCGTTGCATTAATGATAATTGGCAGTAAGCCAGTAGCAAAGGCTGGCGCCAAATTCGATTTTAACCCCTTCAATAATAATAGCATCAGTAATAGACCGACAAGCACTTTGAGGGCGTACGACCAAGGTAGTTGATTGACTAAGAAGCCAATAATTGCAGTTCCAGATGGTACTAAGAATAACTTTAAGGGTTGCCGAGTCCACGCCGTCTTACGATAAACCCACGTCCCGGCTGTCAGAGCACCGATTTCGGGTAAAATGATTTCCGCATCATGTTGCAATGTGGCACTCGCCATCATTAATAGAATGAAGCTCCACCCAGCTAAGTATCGCCAACCATCGCTTTGCTTTAAATCCATTTCGACAAAATATTCCTTTCTTATATTTAATTAGATATATTTATGTTATCAAGTGTCAACGACTAGCATTGTACCATAAATACAATCGTCTCCTCAAATAATCCTGAAAACACATCAACAGTTTTCAGGATTATTTTCAATCACTTTCCTGACCTATAAATCAAAATTCGACTGAGTAAAGTCTTACCCAGTCGAATTCAGTCGTCGCGCCAACGCAGTCGCAACGTTATCAACACCGCAGTCAGAAAATTATGCATTTTGCATAAGCCTTTTGATAACTAAACGGTTATGCTATTTATCGTACTAGTAATTGGTTAACCAGCCTACGTACACTAGCCGTTACGGCCTAACATCAAAAATATGAAGATGGCTTCTGCTACTCGTAACCACCACCGATATCGGTGCCAGCGTAATACCGACCAATGGTGTTTTAGCCACTGATTGGCATAGTGCGCAATCAGTGGCGCCCCGATAATCATAAAACCCTCGGTCCAAAAATCGACGCGGGCGGGCCAAGTCGTGTTATCAAAACCAGCACCAATGGTCGCAACTACGAGCAAGATGTAGAGGCCCCACAAACTGATTTGTAAAGGTCGTTTGATTTTCGGCCACCATTGCCGGGCCTGTATTCGCTTAATCATTGATTGATGGTGCGGCCGATAATGCTCATGACCAGGTAACGCTGCTAACATTGCAGTCGCACTTTGATATCGTTGCTGTGGGTCTAGGGCCGTGGCCTTCATAATAATCGGGGCCCATGTTGAATCCTGTGTCAGTGTCGTTGTATCTAACGGCCCGCTCGGCTCTTGACCAGTCAACAAACAGTTTAGAACGACCCCTAACGAATATAGATCGCTCCGTTGATCCGTTTGGGCGAAGCCATAGTTTTCAGGTGCGGCAAAACCGCTCGTGCCTAATAAACGAGTATCACTGTCTTGCTCAGCATGATATTGTCGCGCTGCGTTGACATCAATCAAATAGTAGTGATCCCGATAACACATCACGTTACTTAGTTTAAGGTCCCGATGCACAATTTGTTGTTGCCCCAACGCCTGTAGCGTTATCAACAATTCTTGTGCGACGCGCACCGTCATTTCGGGGGAAAACGGTCCTTGTGTGGCCAATCGATCTACTAGTGTTTGACCATTAATTAAGGTCTCAACACTTACAATGCAATCAGTCGCCGTTAATAATGCTTCGATCCGGGGCATTCGGGGAATTGGCTGCTGCTTCAAACGCTGTAGAACAGGAACATTATCAGGATTTACTAGTTTAGCTACCGAAACAACCTGTTGCTTCTTAACCAGTAACGGAAACTCGCGTTGCGCAACTAATGGTCCTAGTGGTTCATAACCAGCCGTACTTAACAATTGCATTGCTTGAACAATCGGTAACACCGTGACACCCCCCTTTTTATCAAAATTACTAACTTTTATCATAACCATACTTTTGGAGGAATTACAATGTCAAAATATCAGAATAACGAAGTCACACCAGTCGCACACCAGTCGCGAACAGCCGAATTAGTTTTAGGAATTATTGGCGGTATCTTCGGTATCATTGCCGGCTTACTGGCGATGACCATCGGCGGCATCGGTAGTGCTTTAGAAACCAGCGGATCGGCTGGGGTCAGCAATCTTGGCGTTGGCTGCATTATTGTCTCTGTCCTCGCGATTATTTTAAGTGTCATGATTAATCGCAATCACGTTTTAATGGGCTGGTTGATCATCCTTTGTGGGATTCTTAACTTCGTCTTTGTCAGCTTCTTCGGGATTCTAAGCGGTCTACTCATTGTTATTGCGGGCGGCTTAGCACTAAGAAAGTAGGTAAGCTCATGCAAAAAACGAAAGCTTGGTATCAAAAATGGTGGGCGTGGGTCCTGATTCTCCTTGGCATCTTCTTTGTCATCAGCCTCGTCAATTCTCCACAAGACGGTAAAAACTCACAAGCAGCGACGACCAAAAAGACCAGCGCTAGCAAGTCCACCGCTGAGGAAACCCCGGCAAATACGATTTATAAAGTCGGGCAGACAGCCACCATCAATCACGTGCAAGTAACGGTTAATAATGTTAAAACCGCAACGACGCTCAATGATGTTCAGCCTAAAACTGGCAATCAATATTATACGGTCACCGTAACATTGAAAAATAGCGGTAGAGATAAAGTCAGCTATAACCCGTTTGACTTTAAAATCAAGGCCGCCGGTAACCAAACTAGCCTAGATGAGATCAACATTGATGAAAATAACCAATTAGATAGTGGTGACCTGACCGCTGGTGGCTCTGTCAGTGGTACCATGACTGGTCAAGCCAAAGCAGATGGGTCCGTTGAACTCATCTACAATCCCAGCTACTTCAGTGATCGGCATTTGACCTTTAAATTACAGTAGTTTCTGGTACACTAATACTAATTAAGAAGGAGTATTAGGGGGGCACTAACCGTGGTAGAACGCGCAACTAAGGAACTATTTAACGAAATCAAACATGCAAGTGAGGCCGACCAATTTATGACAAATATGGCCAATAGTTTTATTCGTACCAATCCGGCGGAATACCTCGCCGAGCTTATTCAAATCAAACACGTCACTAAAAGCCAAGTCATTCGGCGCGCTAATCTAACGCCCTCGATTGGTTACCAGTACTTCGATGGCAAGCGCCGACCTAACCGGGCTCGCATCATCGCCCTCGGATTCGGTTTTCAACTGACCCTGACCGAGCTTAACACGATGCTCAAGCGAACTGGTTACGCCGTCCTTTATGCTAAGGATGAATGGGATGCTCTGGTCATCTTCGCACTTAGTCAGCGCTTTGATCTTAATCGTACTGATGAACTACTTTATCAATACGGTCTAGGCACGATTACCGACGAAGATTAGCGTAGTTGCCAACATCCACACTAATGTCCTATGGCAGACTCACGCCAACTAAAAGTTCGGCATAACCAGGTTCTAGAATACTAAAAGACCAGGCCCTAATGAGTTGAATGCTCATTAGGGCCTGGTTTGCTCAATCTAGGTCAAAGATAAAGATGATGGTTTCAATCAATACAATGAACGGGATGTATCGAACAAATAAGATAAAGTACCAGAAGGCCTCGTTAAAACTCACAACATTGAATCTAGTTATCCCTAGAATAATCAAACAACTAACTAGTATCAAAATCGAAAATAGCTTTTTTACCCTTAATCGTTTGCCAAACCCTGACCCCATAATTACAGCCAGCAACAGCCCACAGCTCACATACCCAGTGAGCTGATTACTATCCAGCTTAAATCCAACCTGAACCCCCGTCGAAAAGTAAAGTGCCGCAATGTATATCAGCAAGTAAATCCCTGCAATAACTTGAATTCGTCTGTAGCTATTCATATGTCTCCCCAATTTAGCAGTTCTTAGAATAAAACTATACTAAAAGGAAACCAATAAGCCAATGCTTTTTTCAGCTATGTAGCACCTGTAATTAAGCATCGTTAAAATAAAAAATCTTCAACAATAAATATTTCAATCCCGGTTGTTCAACTTTAGAACCGTGCGCAAGGCCGATTAAGAAGCTACAGCCAGGCACGCTCAACGGCACTATCTTACGCATCCACGTCCGCTCCCAAAACAGATAAGCACTGTTCCAGCTGTAGCTGGCAAATTCTTGATTATTAAATTAATAATATTCAATTTATACATTGGGATTAACTCGTTTATAACCGAAGACAGATTGTCGAAGTGCTACCGCTGCTTTCTGAAAATATTTTTTAACACTTGGACGCTTTGCACCATCAAAAAAGACCAAACGCATTGCGCCTGACCACTAAAATCAACTCGTAGTGAAGGTGATAAATACCTCGTTCTAAACTGGCGCAATCAAATAATACCCGCCACTAAGTCCAATGAACAAGTAGATCAAATGCCGGACTGTCGTCATGGGTAGCCGCGGCAGGATTCGTGCCGCCAGCGCCGTCCCAATGACCGCACCTACCATACCAATCATAATATGGGGGAGCAAGACTGGCGTCAGAATACCGTTCAGTACGCGGACTGTCGAAATATAGACCACATCGATCAAAAAGAAAGTCTGCAAATTTCCCAAGTAATCCGCAGTCGTATCGGCAAGTGATAGAAAATAAAGGGCCATCAGCGGGCCGCCAATACCGAATAACCCATTGAAGAACCCCGAAATAATCATGAAGAGACCGGCTAACCACCACGGATAAGTCTGATTCGCCGCACGTTTGCTCAGACTAAAGTACCCGGCTAACGAAACTAACAGCGCACCTAATAACCGTCGCAATAATTGCACATCTAAAACTTGACCAAGATGTACCGAATAGGCCGCCACACTGGCATAAACGATAAACGGCACAATAATCTGACGAAAGTGGATATGCTGATGATAACGCCAAACTAATGTTATGACACTGGCTGCCATAATAACGCCCGCCACGGCCGCACTTTGAGCAATCGGAAACAACTGTGGTAAAAAGATCATCATGACGATGGCCGCACCAAAGCCCGTTAACCCTTGGACCAGACCAGCCAATAATCCGGGTAAGAAAACCAATAACCATACCATCAACGTATCCTCTTTTCATCATAATAAAAAAGAACCGGGTCACCCAGTTCCAACAAAATCTAAATATGAATTAGTAACACAAAAATCATCACTGAGACTAGACCAATCACCACTGATAAAGTCATTGAACGCGTACGATAAGCCACAAATCCAACGAGAATAGCAGAAATAATCATCCCCAGATTGCCAGAAGTGATCACTGCGTACTTACTATCGATAAAGACACTTTTAACAACTAACGCCGTGAATAGTGAGACGGGTACGAACCGCATCCATTCATTAAACCATTCTGGGATCTTCCGCTTCGTAAAGAACAGTAGCGGGAAAAAGCGTGGTATGAAAGCCACACACGCACAAAAAATGACCAACCAAAAATGGTCCATACTACTCATTGAGCTGACTGATTGCATAAGAAAAACCCCTCTGTGCCCTACTTGTCAGATTCTTCCATGGCTGTTTGGCCAGTAGGATCGTGAACCTTATAGAGTAAATGACTTTCTGGCTTATGTGCCAACAAGTAACGTTCAATAAAGTAACCGGTCAACGACGCGAGTAGTGTTGACACCACTAGGCCCAGCGTACTCTTCATTAAGACCAGAAAACCTATCGTTAGAACGCCAGACAAAACTGCCACTAAGATAATCAAGCGGCTCTTAGTTTGCATAATTGCCATATAAATGAATAGTGCCGTCAGCGCAAAATCCACCACTTGGAGATTAATCGTCAATGCACTGCCAATCAAACTACCGATAATATTACTTACCGTCCAAAATAATAACGAATAGTGTTCGACCATTAAGGCCTGCGATGGCTTCCAATGCTTGTCCGTCGCAAACTTTAAATAGTTGACCGCGTAATTTTCATCATTCATCGAAAACGCAAACGTAAAAATGAACGGTAATGATTGCCCCTTCAGATAGCGCGATAAGCTGGAACCTAATAAGGCGTACCGTAACTCCAAGAAAAACATCATCAAAATAATGGTTGTCATCGGTGCATTAATTGTCAGCATCGATGCAATTAAAAATTGGGCGCCACCGGAAAAGACCATTACCGAAATTAACGCCGTCAGTAGATGGTTGAACCCGGCCGCATGCAATAAAACCCCACAAGCTAACCCGATGGGAATATAGCTAAGCCCAAGTGGCATTACTGTTCGTAATACCACTAACCAATTTGGCTCGTTCTTTTTCACCAAGAATGCCTCCAGTACCATACCAGTAAAGAATTCTAGCAACAACAGCGAGCGTCAAATTACTTAGACACTCGGACTTAATTTTAACATGTTTTTTATTGCAATCCTACACCTTGTTAAGTTTTTAAGTGTATGTAAGCGGTATCAATACCATTTTTCACTTGAAATGTTGTCCCAGAATCACTAAGTCATTCGGTCGGCCACCTAATTCAGCGACTTCTGGCAGAAACCCCCACTGTTCGTACCCAAACTTTTTGAACAGCTTAATGCTTGGAATATTACTTGAAAAAATATAAGCGATAATCGTTGTTAATCCCAACACAGGTAATTGTTTAGGAACTAATGTCAAAACCTGGCTACCGATTCCCTGTCCTTGAACACTGCAATCCAAATAAACTGAAATTTCAGTCGTCTTTGCATACGCTGCCCGTCCATAAAATGGAGATAGGCTAACCCAACCGACCACTAAGTCGTCCCTTACAACAACCCACAGCGGATAGTGTTCAGGGGTATGACTCAAAAACCAATTTCGACGTTGCTCAACCGTAACTGGTTTAAGATCAGCCGTCACTTGATGACTGGGAATCGTTTGATTGTAAATATCTACAATAATGGGTAAATCTGACATGGTTGCAGTTCGTAATGATACGCTCATAGGTAACTTTCACTCCATTCGGTTTAACCACTGTTATCAGTCTTCATTATACAGTTAATCGTGGATCATGCTAACAAATTCTACATAAATGGAACCGTAATTTATCCGCAAAGCTAGCATTCAAATATTAGCAAGAAAAGAAAGAACACTCAAACTGGAACGCTTGTAGCGAATAGTCGAAGTAGTGACTAAGATAGGCACACGGCCTAATTTAGGGAATAATTTTTAACAAAGCACCTCATAATTATCCCGATTTAAACGTTGCTTTTTTAGCATCGCCAAATGAAGACTATTAATACTCTTTTTATCATAACATCCGCAGCCGTTCAACTTGGTCATCCTTGACAGTGCCTTTTTGAAATTACTCTGGATGCTAATTATTTTTAATTAGCTAAATCAGTGGCACAGCCCTGGTCATTAGTTGCCTGTCATGAATCACTATTGCCAACAAAAAAATCCTCCTTGAGCAGGCAAGACTCAATTACTAGCTTGCCTACTCAAAGAGGAATATATCTTTTAAGAAATATCTCGTAGCGTTTACTAAGCTAATGCACCCACAGAATCCAATACACTAACCGCTATAATTTAGTTGAACCAGCTTTTAACCCCGCGCCACATCCGTACAAAGATATTCGCTTTGTCGATGGACTTCTTAGGCGTTATATTGATGGTCATATTCTTACTAGTCGTTCCGTCAACTACCTTGATAGCTTTCTTGCTTAGATTCAAGTTAACAGTACCGACAGTCTTGCCATTCTTAACGGGTGCTTGTAATTTACCATCGGTTGTCGCCGACTTCTTCAAGCTGACCTTACCAGTAACGGCACTAGCATCCGTCCCAGTTGGCAAGTAGATCTTGGTTGCACCACTATTTGAAACGAGTTGCGACGTTAAGGACTTCCCATCTTGGACATCAACGGCTTTCACACCATTGATCTTGCCATTCTTATTAATCGTCGTAGTCGTGTAGTTGTGGTAAACATATGACATGATTTCAGCCGTTTGAGTGAAACGTTCCGTCCCACTATCGTTAGCGGCGCCGGCATGCATGACGACCGTAATAATCCGGTTACCATTGCTAAACTTAACGGTCCCAGTGAAGGCATTCCCAGCCTTAGTGGAAGTCCCCGTCTTCAAACCATCCACAGGAAGTGCGGAATAATGTTTAACCAGTCCTTTGAGCATGTAGTTGCGGTTATCCATCTTGGTTGCTGAACTAGTACCCTTTTCAAACCAAGCATGGGCAATGCTAGAAGTCTTTAAAACTTCTGGGTAATCTGATAATAGCTTTTGCGCAACGGTAGCAACATCTTGTGCTGACATTTCGTTTTCAGCACTGGCGGCAACGTTACTGTACCCAATCGTGCTGCCAACTTCTTTATTGGTTAATCCACTGGCATTAATAATGGTGGCGTCCGTAATACCCCATGATTTAGCCGTCTTCCGCATCAAGCTAACAAACTTATGGGGCGTCCCGGCTACCGCGTCACCCAAGGCTGTGATAGCGGCGTTAGCGGAATAGATTTCAGTCGCGTTATATAGTTGCCGCACTGAATACGTCTTCGTTGATAATAACGGTACGTTCGCATATTCCGTGTTTTGGCTCATCTTAGCGACTGCCTTGCTGACGCTGATCTTTTGATTCCAAGACAATTTACCTTCATGAATCGCCTTAAGCACTAAATATGTACTTAACATCTTCGTCATTGATGCGATCGCCATTGGCTTACTACTGTTCTTATCATACAAGATCTGACCGGTCGACGCATCAACCGCAATAGCGGCTTTCGCAGAGATCGATGGTGTGCTGGCTGCTTGGGCCTGGAGGTCAGCCCCCGCAATGCCTAAACCAGCTGTACTAAACGTGACTGCCGCAACGAGGGCAATCATAACTTTCTTTAACTTTCCCGCAAATCTCATTTCTCAATTATCCCTTTCTTAATTGCTAATGCTAGTTTTAGTTTAAATAATTATGTCTGTGGAAACAAGTTAATTTATCATATCCGATTGTTTTTTTGTTAATGGGTGGTCATGTTTAACTGGCAAATGAATAACAAAGCTTGTCTGCTCATCATCACTTTGCGCATAAATATAGCCACCGTGGTGATCCACGATACTTTGGGCAATCGCTAAGCCCAGTCCAGAGCCCCCGGTCGCCTTAGAACGCGATTCTTCAACCCGATAAAACCGTTCAAATAAGCGTCCCAACGACTCAGCTGGAATACGCTGACCATCATTCGTGACGTGAATCACGACTTCTTCACCACGTTGTTCAGCTTGTAGTACTACGTTTTTAGCACCAGTTCCATATTTAAACGCATTAGTGATCAAATTGCTGAAGACCCGCCCCAGCTTTTCAGCATCGGCTTCAATGTAAATAGGCTGCGTGCCACTTTCTACTTCAATCTTCAGATGCTTCTTGTTCGCTTCCAGCTCAAAGCTTGCCGCTAACTGTTCTAACATGGCCGTCAAGTTTAACCGATTAATGGCCAACGGTGTCTCTGTCTGCCGTGATTTCGTATATTCAAACAGATCTTCAACCAGTGACTTCATTTGTGTTGCCTTCAAATAGGCAATATGCGCATATTTAATTAAATCCTCTTCTGATTGGTACTGTTTGTTCTCAATTAAGCCTAAATAGCCGATAATTGACGTCAACGGCGTTCGAATATCATGACTGACATTCGTAATTAACGCATCCTTAGACCGCTCAATTTCCCGTTCCTCGTCCATCGAGTGAATTGCCGAGTCTACTAAGGCATTAACACTTTCAACGACTCGTTGTGTATCACCAGTCAGATTAAAGTCAATCCGATGGTCAAAGTGGCCGGCCGCAATATAATGCAACTCACTAATAATAT
Source organism: Lactiplantibacillus sp. ME-2 (assembly GCF_022549155.1). NCBI lineage: Bacteria > Bacillati > Bacillota > Bacilli > Lactobacillales > Lactobacillaceae > Lactiplantibacillus > Lactiplantibacillus sp. ME-2. The sequence continues at coordinate 49,882 of NZ_JAKZEQ010000014.1, read as the reverse complement.
GTCGTAACTGCATCTGTTTGTATCGTCGAATTAATCGCCAATATAATACGAAACCGTCCGCAATCAGCATCAGTCCAATAAAGATGTTTTCATAACTCCATAGCTGGTAGTTATTGGGACCAATGGTAATCGATCGTTTAATTTGGAAAATACCGCTCTGTAACCCCGGATTATGCGCAATCGTACTGTTGATCAGTACTACGATCGACAAGTTTAAAAGGAGTAGCAAAATCACCGTCACTACCCCTTCAAAAAATAATTCACTTTTTTCGCGTCCCGTTAATTTCAAAAGCTAACCCTCACTCTTAACGCGATTCGATCTTATAGCCAACGCCCCAAACGGTCTGAATGACTTTTTCTCCATCCGTGGCTTCTTCGATCTTATCCCGCAAATGACTCACGTGCACCATCACGGTCTTAGCTGAGACAATACTTTCTTGCTGCCAAACACGTTCAAAAATATCATCAGCTGAAAAGACTCGGTTAGGATGACTTGCGAGCAAATACAAAATACCAAATTCTAACGCGGTTAATTGAATATCCTTACCCGTCAACGTTTTAACTTCGTGCGAATCTTTATTGATCGTTAACGGTCCAATGTCCAAAATATCAGGCTCGGTAGTCGTCACGTTATTTTCGGAACGTCGTAATAGTGACTTGACCCGTGCCATAATTTCAAGCGGATTGAATGGCTTGGTGACGTAATCGTCAGCTCCCGTAATCAAGCCCTGAATCTTGTCCATATCGCCAGTCTTGGCCGACAAGACTAGGATTGGAAGTTGGGAATCTTTCCGTACTTCTTTGATGACCTCAATCCCATCCATTTCAGGCATCATGATATCCAAAATCATTAACGCAATATCAGGATTCGTATTTAATTTAGTCAAAGCTTCACGGCCATTATAGGCGCTAATTGGTTCATAGCCTTCGTTTTTAATATAAATTTCTAATAGTTGTGCAATTTCTTTGTCGTCATCGACTACTAAAATTTTCATCTTATTTTTCTCCTTAAATAATTCTGTTTTTATTTTACCAAAAAAGCGGCCGGGCTTGGCAGTTAACGATTGATTTTAGAGAAAACGCAACTATTCCGCGTCATTTGCCGTACGGTGAACTAATAACCAGGTATAGTATCCACCTACTAAGATCAATAATCCCGCCGCAACCCATATCGTCCGTAATGTCCACCACCGCTGCAATATCGCCGAAACAATCGCGCCCGTAGCAAAGCTCAACACTAATTCCCAATACACTAAACCAGTAGCCAGCTCCGTGCGCACGCCTGTCAACCAATAATTCGTCAGCGCGATCGTTGCCTTCTTGAGATTACCAGTAGAGAACACGTTATTATAGCCGTGGCCGGCGATTGCGCTGAAGGCTGTCGTCTGCATCGCCATCACGAATGCGAGTGGTGGGACCACCATCGCATTACTAACAGTCGCTGGTAGCATGCCGACCATTAAACAAACAACCAGCTCTGCCACCAAAACGGGCAAGCGCCAGTAGTGTGACCGCGCGCCCAACCATTGTTTCAGTATACCCACGACAATTACACCTAGTGTAAAAAAGAGGACTGTTGCTAATTTAGTCAACACACCCGGTAAATTCCACTGTGCCACATCAACACTGAGAAAAATCAAATTACCCGTTTGACCAGCTGCTAAGACACCACCCCGTTGGATGAATGTGTATGCGTCAATAAAGCCACCGATACAGGTTAAGCCCAAGCCAATTTCTCGTAACTGGAATAAATGGCGTGACTGAAACCGTTGCATCTACTCACCTACTTAATATGTTGAATTTGGCACCTCACTAAACTGGTACAATACGTTTTAATAAGTCCATCATAGCGCAATTAATCATCAGTACCTAACGAAAACGCGCCTTTTAACCCATGACAGGTTAAGAGACGCGTTCATAATCATCACATCATTGCTGATGATTCTATTGTTAGCTATTTTGGGTGGTTAAATAATCATTAAACGCTGGTGCGAAATGGGCATCAACTACCTTAACGTGGGCCGCTTTGAAAACTGACCGAATCGTCGCAACTTGCGTCTGCTTGTCCATCATCCGCTGTTGCTGGATTTTTTCACGCAAATAATTTGTCACATCAATCTGCTTACCGCTATCATCAGTTACAGCCGCAGTCTTGGATCGACGACTGACAACGTTGATAATTTCATAAGTTGGTTTGTCTTTCGTGTCGGCAGTTGCCATAACTGTTTTGACCGGTTTCGTGACATAGTGTCCCACTCGTAGTTTAGCTGTGGCCTGTACAATTGCTGGTGCTAGAGTTTGATTATAACTGTCAAACTGCGCTAATTTTCCAGCAGTTGTGTGCGCTTGTCGATTATTCTGATATTTTCGCACTTGCGAATCAAAGCTAGCACCCGCATTCAGTTCAGCAATAATTTTTTGCGCTTGCTTCTCATTGGCCGTCGCAATGTGTTGAACCGTTGTCATTGGCATATAAGCTGCTCGGGCTTTTTTTAGTTGCGCTTTAGTCACTGGATACTTAGCACTAATGGCTTTCTCCATCAATAAATTCGCTTTGATTTGCGATTTTAAACGCGGTTCAGTGACATGATTACGTTCTAAAATCATGTGATAATTTGCGCCTGCCTGCCGTTTGAATGCTTTTAATTTAGCAGTTACTTCAGCTTGTGAAACATGATATCGTTGATTAAGGACTTTGTTTAGAGTCAATTCTTGAACAGCCTGTTGCGTCGTCGCCTGGTTTTCAATTTGTTTAAATACTTCCGCTTGTGTGACCTGGCCAGCATCTGACTTGACCAATGTCGTAGCCTTCGCTTGACACCCTGTTAACATGACTGCGATGACTAGACTCGCACCTACCCCTATTAACCGATACTTCATTTATATTAGCCCCTTTCTTTGCATCACTAATACCACGATATCATTAAAAATCTAATGAACTTAATAAGTAACACAATCGTGTACAGAGCTAGTATCAACGTCCTAACAAGAAAGAAGCACTACGGTCAATCTACACGAACGTTACATCTGCCTATATTTTCTGCTGGTACTCACCAGACAAAAAAAGCGTAGAACAAAGTTGATGTTCTACGCTTACTTGATGCTTATTCAACTAAACCAATCAGACTGACTCATACGATATCGTCATTTTAACCGTTGACTGAATAGTTCGGTGCATTCTTTGTAATTTGAATTTCATGTGGATGTGATTCGCGGAGCCCAGCGCCAGAGATTTCAACAAACTGGGCGTTTTCGATCAAGGCATCAATGTCTTTAGCGCCAACGTAGCCCATGCCAGAACGTAAACCACCTAACATTTGGAAGATAATATCATCAACGCTGCCTTTGAATGGCACACGTCCTTCAACACCTTCTGGAACTAACTTGTTCGCTTCGTTCACGCCGCCTTGGAAGTACCGGTCAGACGAACCATGAGCTTGTGACATCGCCCCAACGGAACCCATGCCCCGATAGAACTTGTATTGACGGCCATCGTCAAAGACAACCTCACCCGGTGCTTCGGCTGTTCCGGCTAACATACTCCCAAGCATCACGGCGTTGCCACCAGCAGCGAGGGCCTTAACGATATCACCGGAATACTTGATCCCACCATCAGCAATGATAGCTTTGCCGTATTCGCGAGCAACGCTGGCAGAATCATAAACCGCTGTTAATTGTGGCACCCCGACACCAGCGACAATCCGGGTCGTACAGATTGAACCAGGGCCAATCCCCACTTTAACAACATCAACACCAGCTTCAAATAAAGCACGCGTGCCTTCTGCCGTCGCAACGTTACCAGCAATCAATGTCTGCTTAGGGAAGTGGGCCCGAATTTCCTTGATCTTCCGAAGCACACCAGCGGAATGACCATGAGCCGTATCAATAACGATGGCGTCCGCACCAGCGGCAAATAGGGCTTCAGCCCGGTCAAAGGTATCACTAGTGACCCCAACAGCCGCAACGGCCAACAAGTGATTGTTGGCATCAACGGCAGCGTGTGGGTGATCATCATCCTTAACGACCGCTTTGATCTTCTTAACTTCTTCAGCCTGCGCTTCAATGCTTAAGTTCTTATGGATAACAGCTAAGCCACCTTGGTTGGCCATCGCGATTCCCATTGCGGATTCTGAAACAGTATCCATTCCCGCACTAATAATTGGAATATTCAGCTGTAAATTATCGGCAAGTTTAACACCTAAATTGACTTCATTCGGTAAAACATGACTTTCGGCCGGAATTAATAGTACATCATCGAACGTATAACCCTTTTTTCCAAACTTTGTATCCCAATTAGACATTGAACGTTAGCTCCTTATGTTTTTATTTTTATCTGTAAAGGTAACAAAACATCGCGATAAATGCAAGGGGTTGCGCAGATTTTCAGAAAGTTCTTATTTTAAGCCTGTAACGCCCAACCGAATGTTCCAGGTTGGGCCGAGCGTACTTCACACACAACTTTCATTCAGTCATTACATCCGTATCACCAGTTTAAAAGCTAACTAGGTGAATAACAAGCAATGACCACTTGCAATCGACAAAAAGACAAGCCAATGCACGCCATCAGCTTGTCTTTCAGTCCGAGCCTAAAACATGCTCGTCGTAATATTAAAGCGCCGCTTCAACCACATCCGGGCGAAGAAGACGACGACGGCAATGATCAAGTACGCGATTCCTGGTAAGACCGGGTTCAATGGTCCTTGAATCATTGACATGGTTGTAAAGACTAACATCCAAACGATGATAGCCAGTACTGACCACGCGATTTTCTTCCATAACGAAACTTTCTTGCCATCTTTAGCAGGCATTAAGTATTCGAATAACTTAGCAACGCCCAAACCACCAATGGCGGACGTAATCAGAATAGCGGTGATCCCGTTGGCACCAGCTGAATTCTTAGTAGCGTTCGTGCCGATGAAGCCCATGATCCCGTACATTAAGCAGAAAATCATGAATAGCATCAAGCCATTATCCAGCGCCGTGACCCAATAGTTCGCCTTTTGACGTTCTACCGGTGTCTTTTTTGGATTCACAATCTCTTCGGTCCGTTCTTGAACGGTCCCGTATAATTGACGAGCCGTGGTTCCCCGACCTTGTTCCGCTAACAATGTAGACGTCATTTCATTCAGAACTGCCGTCTTTTTCTCACCACTCAACGCTGTGGCATCAAGTGACTTGCGCATCTGACGCATATATTCAGCATTGCGCTTCGTCAACTCAGTCGCTTCGTGAACTGGCCGTTCTGCGGCTTGGGCCTGCTTGGCCCCGGCCGCGGCGTTCCTAGGTGTCTTTGAAGTTTCGCTCTCACTCACTATACAATTGCTCCTTTCAGCTTAAACGTTGAAGCGGAATTCGACGATGTCGCCATCTTGCATGACATAGTCCTTACCTTCCAAACGCAGCTTACCATTTTCCTTGACCTTTGCTTCTGAACCGGCTTCATCCAAAGCATCGTAAGACATCACTTCAGCCCGAATAAATCCACGTTCAAAATCAGAGTGAATAATTCCCGCTGCTTGAGGGGCCTTAGTACCGCGTTTAAACGTCCAAGCCCGGGTTTCCTTACCACCAGCCGTGAAGAAGGTTTCCAGTCCTAATAGCTTGTAAGAAGCCCGAATCAGCTTATTCAAGCCAGGCTCTTCAACGCCTTCAGCTGCTAAAAAGTCGGCCTTGTCGTCATCATCTAGTTCGGCAATTTCTTCTTCAGTTTCAGCAGCAACACCAATGGCTTGGGCTCCTTCTTGCTTAGCATAGTCCGCAACCACTTGGAAATACTTAGAGTTTTCTGGATCGGCCATGTCATCTTCGGCAATATTGGCTACATACAGCACTGGCTTAGACGTTAATAAGAATAAGCCCTTGACGATTTGTTGGTCATCTTCGTTGAATTCTAGTGAACGCACGGGTTTGCCGGCTTCCAAGGCAGGTTTGATCTTTTGCAAAACAGCGAGCTCAGCCTTAGCTTCTTTATCGCTCCCCTTAGCAGCCCGTTGCACTTTAGCCAAACGCTTATCAACAGCTTCTAAGTCCGCTAAACTCAATTCTAGATTAATTGTTTCAATATCATCTTGCGGATCGACTTTACCCGTCACATGGGTGATATTGTCATCATCAAAGGCCCGGACCACGTGCACAATTGCGTCAACTTGGCGGATGTTTTCAAGGAACTTGTTCCCAAGTCCTTCACCCTTACTAGCACCCTTGACGATCCCGGCGATATCCGTAAATTCAAAAGTCGTGGGAACGACCTTCTTTGCGGGGATGATTTCTTGAATTCGGTCTAGTCGTTTGTCGGGAACTTCAACCATCCCAACGTTGGGGTCAATCGTCGCAAATGGATAGTTGGCCATTTCGGCGCCCGCCTTCGTAATTGCGTTAAACAATGTGGATTTACCAACGTTTGGTAACCCAACGATACCTGCTGTAAGTGCCATATCGGTTATTCACTCTTCCTTTTTTAATAATTAAGCTTGATCGGCTTTGCTTTCTAATACCTTTTTGAGTTTTTTATTGAACTCACGACGCGGCATCATGACCACGTGACCACATCCCGTACATTTAATCTTAATGTCAGCGCCCATCCGGGTAATTTCCCAGCGATTGACACCACACGGATGCGCCTTTTTCATCTCGACAATATCACCTAAATCATACATGCGCAACGCCCCTTTATAAATTAATTAATTTAAATCAATACTGAGAATTTCTAAAATCCGTGTCAAATCTTCATTTGACAAGTACGGAATTTCAATTTTCCCTTGATCAGCTTTGTTCGCCTTAGTTTGAATCGAAACGGCCGTCCCAAACTTCTCTTGTAATTGTTCTTCACTCGCACGGATGTACGGTGACTTCTTGGGTGCAACTTTTTTGGCCGGCTCCTTGGACTCGCCGTTATAACGCGCCACGATTTGTTCCAACTGGCGGACCGTCATGTTATCCTTCACGACGCGCTTCGCTAATGGCGCTAACTTGGTTTTATCCTTCAAAGACAAAAGCGTTCGAGCTTGGCCCATGGACAGTTGGCCCTTTTGGATATACTGTTTGACCCCATCTGGCAAGCCCAATAACCGCAAATAATTAGCAATATATGGCCGACTCTTGCCTAGGCGCTTTGAGACTTCCGCCTGCGTCAACTTCAGCTTCTTCATCAACGAATCGTAGGCCGCAGCTTCTTCAAGCGGAGTTAAATCTTCCCGTTGTAGATTTTCAAGCACCGCTACTTCCATCATTTGTTCTTCGGTAACATCACGGACAATGGCTGGAATAGTCGTTTGATGAGCGAGCTTCGACGCCCGAAAACGCCGTTCACCAGCAATGATTTCATATTTATTCAGCTCGGCATCCGGTTGTCGTACAATGATTGGCTGGAAAACGCCGGACTTTTCAATCGAGCTGGCGAGCTCCTTAAGTGCCGTCTGATCAAAAGTTCGCCGGGGTTGGTACGGATTGGCATGAATATCCTTAAGATCTAGATCAACCACGGCTTCTTCACTAGCTGGTTCGTTAACATCGGCAAACAGGGCTCCAATACCGCGTCCCAGCGCCTTATTATCTTTATCTTTACTTGCCATGAGCGGCCAACACTTCCTTTGCTAGAGCTAAGTAGACTTGCGCACCTTTCGAACGGGCATCATAATCGACAATCGATAGGCCGTGGCTAGGTGCTTCAGATAACCGCACATTGCGGGGAATAATCGTCTTATAGACGGCGTCCTTAAAGTATTTCCGAACTTCTTCGTTGACCTGAGCTCCGAGATTGGTACGGGCATCGTACATAGTCAATAGCACGCCTTCAATTCGCAACTGTTTATTAAAATGTTTTTGTACGAGCTTGATCGTATTCAATAACTGACTCAGCCCTTCCAAAGCATAGTACTCGCTTTGAACCGGAATCAAAATCGAATCACAAGCCGTAAACGCATTAATGGTCAGCAAGCCTAACGACGGTGGACAATCGATCAAAATATAATCATAATCATCCTTCACGTCATCGATGGCATCACGTAAGCGGGTCTCACGTGCCATCATCGGTGTCAGTTCGATTTCTGCCCCAGAAAGCTGAATTGTAGCCGGAACGATATCTAAACCCTTATGACTCGTTGGGATAATGGTTTCTTTAATGGGAACGTCATTGATTAAAACGTCATAGATTTCACGTTCGATGGTCGACTTTTGAACACCTAAACCACTGGTCGCATTCCCTTGCGCATCCGTGTCAATTAATAAAACTTTTTGGCCTAATTCGACCAGACTAGCCCCGAGATTAATACTCGTGGTTGTCTTGCCAACGCCACCTTTTTGGTTAGCGAGTGCAATTACGGTTCCCATAATTATTGATCACCCCTTGGTTGATTTTTTGGAATTTCAATCGTAATCCGATACCCGTCATCCGTATCCTCTTCATGGGTCTTCACGGGTAAGCCGGCATCAGTTACCATCTTAATTGATTTTTTGATCGTATTCACAGCAATTCGCGTATCGCCGGTCAACCCCCGTGCACGTTTGCGTTTGGGCTTCGGCGGCGTTTGGGTCTTCGCCACTAGCTGTTCTGTTTCTTTGACCGTCAATTGATCAGCAAGCACCCGTTTCAAAACCGCAGCCTGTTGCTCCACAGCCAAGTTGAGTAGTGCGCGGCCGTGCCGTTCGCTGATTTGTCGCTGCAACAACGCCGTTTGAACCGGCTGTGCTAACTTCAACAATCGCAACTTATTCGCAACTAACGACTGACTTTTGCCCAATTCTTTCGCTAGCGCCGATTGCGTCAATTGGTTGAGTTCCATCAGTTCTTGGTAGGCCCGAGCCTCTTCAATGGCCGTTAAATCTTGTCGCTGTAAATTCTCGATCAGCGCCATTGACGCGGTTTCACCATCATCCATCTTTTGAATGATGGCCGGCACATCCGCCCAATGAAGTGAAGAAATGGCGCGGAACCGCCGCTCACCAGCGATAATTTCGTATTTCTGCGGTTCGTATTCCCGCAAGACAATTGGCTGCAACAAGCCGTGATCCGCAATCGTAGCAGCCAATTCAGCAATACCAGTTTCATCGAAGACTTGCCGGGGTTGAAACCGGTTGGGGATAATGGCAGTGACCGGAATACGGACAATTTGTTGCTCCGTGGGGGTCGTGGCCGCCTCGGTTTTATGTTTATCACGATTAGAACCAAATAATGAAAATGCCATTGAAATTACCTCCCACCTTACATTGGTGCCGTTAACGGCTGTTTCGCCGGTGTCCCCGGCTTGCGTGGATACCGCTTCGGTGACGGCTTCTTCTTATCAATAACAATGATATGGCGCGGATCAGCAGTCACGGGCAAACTAAAGGCCTCGTCCTGAACAATTTGGCCCCCTAATTGTTGAACGGCGTATGTCCCTTCAGCCGTTTCAGTACGGGCATTGGCTGCTTTCAATGCAATCATCTGGCCGCCAATTTTAACGAGTGGTAGGCAGAGTTCGCTCAATACTGATAGGCGCGCTACTGCCCGAGCCATCACGATATCGTAGCTTTCCCGGTGAGCAGACTTCTTGCCAGCAAACGTTTCAGCGCGATCATGGAACGTTTTCACACCCGTTAAGCCTAATTGTTGGACTAGATCATTTAAAAAATTGATTCGCTTATTCAATGAATCAACGATCGTCACTTGTAACTGTGGGAACGCAATTTTGAGCGGAATCGACGGGAAACCGGCTCCAGCGCCAACATCACAAATCGTGAGCGGTTGATCACGCAGCGCAGGAACGTAGAATGCTGGCGTGAGTGAATCGTAAAAATGTTTAAGATAAACTTCTGGTTCCGCTGTGATCGTGGTCAGGTTGAACTGCTTATTAGTCGTGACCAATAATTGAAAATACAGCGCAAATTGTGCCAATTGTTTTGCCGTCAGCGCAATCTCGTGTTGGGCTAACGCTTGTTTAAATTCTTCTGGATTCATTAGTAATAGCTCTCCTTAAAGGGGTCACATTCGTCCTCTTTTTGTGAAACAACTCAATGTTTCACGTCACCTCATAACTTTAACGTAAATAACACTTAAAATCAATGCACAGCCCCGCTGTTAAAATCGCAATAACCCTTGAAAAGTCTGCTTTTACAGCCATCATTGACAGCTATTCTAGTTTGCAATTTTTCTAGTCAAATTCATGAACCGCCTTGAACATCTCACCGTTAAAAACGACACCGGATAAAAGTATGACCAGATGATTCATTAATAAAAAAGAGGCCAGCCGAATAGCTGACACTCTTACGTTCAATTCAAGATTAAATTATATCACCGACTACCAAACGAACAACCCAACGACACCGGCTGATAGTAAGGAGACCAGGATCCCAGATAATAGCATGTAACCAACATTCCGTGAAATCAAATCGTTCTTTTCACGATCAACGATTCCCTTGAAAGCCCCAATAATCATCCCAATCGTTGAGAAGTTCGCGAAGGACGTTAAGAAGACCGTTAAGACTGCCCGGAAATGCGGTGCAAAATCGTTAACTTTGCTGGAAACTTCACCCATGACAACGAATTCGTTAGTCACTAATTTCGTTCCCATATATGAAGCCATTTGGAAAGCATCACTTGGGTTAAAGCCAAGTAACCATGCAAATGGGAACATGACAACCCCAAAGATGTTTTCAAGTGATAAATTGCTATTGATTAAACCTAACAACTTATCAATTAATTTGGCTAACGCTACGAAAGCAATAACGTTAGCAGCAATAATCAAAATCAAGCGACCAGCGCCTAAGATTGAATCACCCAAGAAAGAGAAGAATGGTTCGCGAGCTGGTTTAGCTTCCTTAACTTGTTCATTAGCTAATTCTTCAGAACCGCTCGTTTCAGTGGTGGCAGTAGTTTCTTCAACAGCCGCACTACCTGAGATTTTCGCAATGGTATCTTCTTCCGGCTTAACTTCGACCGGATTCAAGATTGCAGCAATAATCGCAGCGTTTAAGACGTTCATTGGCACCGCCGTCAAAATGAATTGACCAGGCATCATCTTAATGTAAGCCCCTAAGATCGATGCCGTCACACAACTCATTGACATCATCGCAATCGTCAAGTTTCGTTGTGCCTTCATCTGCTTCAATTGTAACTGCGAAACAGCAAGAGCTTCCGTGTTGCCCAAGAACATCATTTCAACAACGAAGAATGATTCGAACTTTGGTTGACCAGTAATGTAAGCTAAGCCCCGGCCAACCCATTTGATAATCCATGGTAATACGCCAATATAGGTCAAAATATCGAATAATGGCACAATCAACAAGATTGGTAATAATGAACTAGTGACGAAGTCCATCGACTTAACGTTAACCCAACTAGCTAACGCAAAGGCAATCCCATCGTATGATACATTGACGAGCCAAGTGAAGCCATCTGCCGCTGCTTTAACCGCGTCGACACCGACTTGTGAACCCGTTAAGAACCATGCCAATAAGACTTCTAGTACTAACATGACACCAACTGAACGCCAGTTAATGGCGTGCTTTTGCTTGGAGAATAAGTAGGCAATGGCAATAAAAACCACAATCCCAATAATATTAACTACCAAGTTAAAGACCATGTGAATAATCCCTCTTCCCTATGAATGTAAGAAATATGACAAAACTACTTCTATTAATTTACCATTTAATACGCACTTGCGGTAGCACTTTTTAAAGAAAAGCTTAAGTTCTTAATTAGGCCGTACCAATTTATTGAAAGGCCCCGTCCAGATAGTGCTGGTAACCGTGAGAATTTTAGTTATGTCTGCCCAATTTCATTCTAAATTTTAGTAATTCTGCTAATCAGAGATCGAAAATTTAGGTCCATCTTGATTAACCGTTAACTTATTGTGACTAGAATTAATTTATTAACTTTCCAGACTAATTTCACTCACGGCATCACCGTTTAACTGCGACAACGTAAAAAGGTGCCCGACTAATCCGTCGATGCACCTCATTCAACTGAAAATTCAGTTATTAAGTCCCCCGCAACCGCGGAGTGCCCCTGCCAAGGAATTCTATTATACCGCGTTTAGTCCGTTTGCAAACTAATTAGTTGACCTGACCATTAAATGGGACTAAACTACGGACAATTAATGAAAGGGGGTGATGCTTTTTGAGTACCATATGTAATCTTAAAGCATCAGTCTCTGCCCTATTCGGAGCACATGACTGATACCTTTAAGGAGTCCCGACCAAATTTACTTGGTCGGGACTTTTGCTATCTAAAAGTGTGTATAAACAGTTGCAAGTTGACTGTGAGTGGCTTACATTAAAAGTGCAGTTTATTTGGAGATATGGAGTAACGGGAAATATGAAAGCAACGACAAAACAAGTATTGACAGGCGCTACCTGGCTAGTAGTTCTGCTAGCAATGATCGGTGGTACCATGCTTTGGCAACAACAAGTCCACAAGTCAAAACCGGTCACCACCATAACAGTGACTTCTACTGAACGTATTCCAATGGTGCTCTTACTAGATGACCACTTAACTCACAATCAGATTCAGCAATTAACTGCCCATATTCAAAACAGTAGCGCCACTCAGACACTGGTCACCGCCAAAATTACAGCGACGGGGACCGTGACATTTAAAGGGCAATTGCTCAACAGTGACAACCGCCCCTACATACAAGTGCAACTGCCCAAGAACCTTGATTCAAACCGACAAACGCATTTATTAAAGCAACTCCTAACCGCCGCCCGCCAGCAGTTTAAATTTCGCCGGTTTAACCTTGTCAGTTACGGTCGTGGCGGTCTCACTGCCACTAACTATGTCGAACACACAACAACAAGCTTATCACCACAACACCTTGTACTGATGGCCACCCCATTTAACGGCGCCAGCCGCCAAAGTAACAATCGTCGCCAAACGACGCCGGTTGCCGCCAAGTCGCAAACGGCCACACTAGCTAAATTGATTGCACACCGCCATACCATTGATTCCAAGATGCAGGTATTGATTGTCGCTGGAAAAGCCATCAAAGCTGACCAACCCCTACCACTGCAAAGTGCCCTGGCTGGTCAATCTATCTTCAAGCCAGTGGTAAAGGTCTATCAACAAAAAGTGTTGCGCTCATGGCGCACCCAATCCGGCTTACTCAACAACCATCAAATCGGTAATACGATTCAAACGTTTATAAACTGATTTCACCCGTCCAATCGACCTAGCCATCATTTTTGCTCAGAGTGCTTATCTAAAACATATCTAAAAGATTAATAGCCACCTTTCCTGACAACCAACTTGGTCTACTGGAAAAGCGGCTATTTTTAGCTTTAATTGTGCGATCTGGTCGTAGTAAGCCTTTAACGTTAAAAGCAGCCAGCTTAAGTCCGCTGAAAAAAGTTTAAGTTAGTGCCAACCCTGCCTGGTTGAGCGCGTCCTACAACGCCTTCCAGTCGGGATAGCGTTCGAATGGCGGACATGTGCGTATTCCGTTTCTGATGAATTGGCCGTGGCTATTTTAGCGACAGCGACTTTGCCATATAACTGTCAGTCTGATAATAGAATTACGACTGTTCCATGATCTTTATACTGAGGTATTCAAAACAGTTGATGTCCCATTAACATTTGTTCAAAGTTCTTAGTAGTAAATAATAATTTAACGACTAATTGCACCAGTTAGGCGGTCGTTCATCTACCTTTCGAGTGGCTTCCCGAAACATGCTCAATGCCACTGAAGTCTGTGCTGGCTACGCCAACGCTCTGCCTAACTTTGCTACTGCCATAACATCTGATCCGGATACTCCTTGGTCAAAAACTGTTTAATAGCACGAATCATGATAGCCGTTGAAGGAGCGGCCGCCTGGGTTTTGTTGGCAACTAAGGCAATCTCACGATTATAAGGTTCGGCAAAGGAAAACGTGTTAACATCTCCAGTTAGCTTCCGTAGTGCTAGCTGAGGCAAAATGCCCATGCCTAAACCGGATTCTACCATTGAAATAATAGATTGATCATCAATCGAGAATCGTAAAAAGTTATTAGTAACGTGGTAGTGGTCCAGTGCTAGCTTGGTGTCCCGGTCATAATCGCTTTGTTGTAGAATAAAGTTCTTATCCGCAACGTCATCAGTCGTGATGAATTCACCATTTTCTGGGATAAAATCAGCGGGCGTCACACAATAGATTGGATCATTGATCAGTGAATGCACTAATAAGTTCTCATTGACTGGCATCGACGTAAACCCAATATCGATAGTACCGATCTTGGCCCAGTTGGTTATTTCATTAAAGTTACCTTGCATGACTGAAATCTTAATATCAGGATATTTATGATTAAATTCGCGAATAATTCGGGGTAACCAGTTGATACAGACACTACTGAAACCGCCGATCCGTACCGATCCAGAGTGCAATCCTTGAATATTATCGGCAACTTGTCGCAAGTTACTTTCCGTATTCAGAATCTCTTGAACATAGGGTAAAACCTGCCGCCCATCACTAGTAAGTTCAACGCCTGAACGGTTACGGATGAATAGCGGAAAACCCAGTTCTTTTTCCAACTGATTGATCGAATGACTGACCGCACTTGGCGTAACGTTAAGCGTAGCGGCCGCTTGATAGAATGTATGTTGGGCAACGACCGTTGAAAAGACTTCATATGCGAAGTTTGCCATAATGATTTACCTCTCTTAGGTGAATTTATTTCACTTATTATTGAAAAAGTTGAGTTTTACTAATTACAAGCTTTATTTTATCATATTGATAATCAAAGAAAACAGTTTAAGTACAAAAAACTGAGTGGGGGAAAATTATTATGAAAAAATTATTTGCAAATCGCGTGTTAAACAATGACACTTCCGACCTAGATGAGGTCTTCAAGAATAGTGCAAACCCGGAAAACATTTCCTTCGCTGGTGGTTTTCCAGATCAGCACTTATTCCCTGACAACGACTTAAAGCAAGCCTATCGTGATGCTATTGAACACGATGGTCAAGGCATTTTCCAATACTCATCAACTCAAGGGTTGCCGGCATTACGCCAAAAAATTGCAGATCGAATGGCGACTCATGCTGACGTTCAAGTTAGTGCCGACAATGTCATGATGACCCAAGGTGGTCAGCAAGCCATCGACCTCGTGGCGAAGCTCATGTTGAACCATGGAGATGCCATGGTCGTCGAAGGCCCGACTTACATGGGGGCTTTAGCCGCCTTCGACACTTACGAACCGACTTACTACGAAATTCCAGTTGATGATAATGGGATGAATATTCGTCAACTTCGTAAAACCTTGAAAGCTCATCCTGAGATCAAATTGATTTACACGATTCCTGACTTCCACAATCCAACGGGTACGACGATGAGTGCCAAACGTCGTCAAGCACTCGTTGCCCTTGCCAATCAGTACGACGTCATTATTTTGGAAGACAGCCCGTACCGGGACCTCCGTTATAGTGGTCAAAATATTCCGGCTATCAAACACTACGATACTGAAGGCCGCGTCATCTTTATCTCAAGTTTCTCAAAGATTCTCTCCCCGGCCTTGCGAACAGGCTGGATTGTTGCTGACGACGCAATCATGCACGAATTGGTCGGACTGAAATCCGCAATCGATGTTCAATCGCCAAATGTAACACTGGCTGCTATCAACAGCTACCTAGATCAACACGACATCGACGATCACGTTGCAACTATTAGTACTTCATACCGGATTAAACGTGACGCGATGTTAGCCGCACTCGATCAATACTTCCCGCAAAATGTCCACTACACCCGTCCTAATGGGGGCTTCTTCATCTGGGTAACCTTGCCAGAAGGAATTGATGCTAAAACCTTGCTCAATGACGTTGTTTTACCGCAAGCACACGTTGCCTATGTGCCATCCGCTTGCCAATTCGCAAGTCGCAAGGTTAAAAACGGGTTCCGGTTGAATTTCACCAGTCTCGACGTCGAAACGATTACGCTGGGAATTAAACGCCTTGGCCACATCTTACAACCGGCACCAGTAATTGTTCCAGCAGCATCGTTCGCACCCCAATTCTAACTTGACCCACTCATCATGCGACTAACCGTAATAATTGCGATTAGTCGCATTTTTTGATTACATCTGTCAGCTGTAATGAGTGGTCGTGCTCCTGAATATTAGCACTTTTTATATCAGGATCCACATCAAATAAGCCGTACGCTTTACGACCATTTATACTGTATCAGTTTGAGCACCCGCGCTTGCGTCGCTTTTACTGATAAAAAAGGGTTTGACAGTCCTTCTCTGATTCGCTACACTAACGCTATACTAGCCGATTATGAAATAAGCATTGGTCCGTTTGCGACACTCAATGCTTATTTTTTGTTAACAGCTTCATTTTCGGATAAACTAGGAGTGTTGTGAAAAATTTCTAGGAGTGTGAATCATGAAGTCATGGGTTAAAAAATTAAGCGTTGCAGTGCTTGGGTTAGGTTTAGCAGTTACATTGACCGCCTGTGGTAGTAACACTAGCAGCAGTTCAAAGTCTAACGACCTCGGATTGCAAAAATCGGGGACGTTGACGATTGGCTTAGAAGGCACTTTTCAACCATATAGCTACCGTAAAGACGGTAAATTAACTGGTTTCGAAGTTGACCTCGGGAAAGCCGTTGCCAAGAAGATGGGACTAAAAGCTAAATTTGTACCAACGAAGTTCGATTCGTTAGTAGCTGGTTTAGACACAAACAAATTCGACGTTGTCATGAATAACATGTCCGAAACGGCGGCCCGAAAGAAGAAGTATCTCTTCTCGACCCCTTACATTTATTCTAAATCACAATTAGCCGTCAAGAAGAACTCATCGATTAGTAAGATTACCGATATTAAGGGTAAGAAAGTTGCCGAAACAACGACTAGCAATAACGCAACGGATGCTAAACGTTTAGGTGCAACCATCACCCCAACCGATAGTTTCCAACAGTCGATCGACCTCGTCTCACAAGGCCGCGTCGCTGGGACTATTAATTCTCGTGAATCCTTCTATGCTTACTTCAAGCAGAATCCGAAGGCTAACATTAAGCTGATTGATTCCGGCGATCACATTGCCTCACAGAAAATCGGGGCCATCGTCACTAAGCAACACCCTAAGATGCAAAAACAAATCTCGAAAGCAATCCAAGAATTACGTAAGGACGGCACGTTAAAGAAATTGTCCAATAAGTATTTTGGTGGTAACGTTACTGATAAGTAACGTACCATTGCCCGCTATTATGGCGGGATACATAGCACCAAATTCTAATTTGTTACAGGAGGCTCCCTATGGATTCAATCTGGCACATCATTGTCACATCAACGCCGCAAATTGCTGCAGCGGGTTTAAAATATACCATTCCGATTGCCATTATTTCGTTCATTCTCGGTTTGATACTTGCGATTTTCACGGCCCTCGTCAAGATTTCGACTCGTCGTGGTTGGTTTTTAATTCTAAAAGCCATCGCTAACTTCTACGTCTGGCTCTTTCGGAGTACCCCACTGCTAGTACAACTCTTTATCGTCTATTTCGGGCTTCCCTACCTTAAAATCAAAGGGCTCTTTCCAAATGGGGTCCAGCTCGACCCCTGGACTGCTGGGATTGCCACTTTTTCACTGAACACCGGGGCTTACTGTGCGGAAACGATTCGAGCAGCCATTCTCTCCATTCCTCAAGGTCAGTGGGAAGCGGCCTACTCGATTGGCATGACCAAGTCACAAGTACTCAAACGAATTATTTTGCCGCAAGCTGCGCGAGTCTCACTACCGCCCCTATCCAATAGTTTTATTAGCTTAGTCAAGGACACCTCCTTGGCCGCTTCAATCACGATTATTGAAATGTTCGAAGTCAGCCAACAAATTGCCGCTCAAAATTATCAACCACTTGTGATGTACTCCCTGGTTGCTGCCCTATACGCAATTCTATGTACGATTCTCAGCTGGCTACAAAGCTACTTGGAAAAGCGGACGTCACGTTACTTACGGCCACTTAATTAGGAGGTTGTCGAATGATCAAATTAGAACACTTAAATAAGACGTTTGGCAATCACCAGGCGTTAACCGATATCAATACTGAATTTAAAGAACACCAGACGACCGTCATCGTTGGCCCATCGGGTTCTGGTAAATCAACCTTACTGCGGTCACTAAATTTGCTTGAACGGCCCGAACAAGGTTTATACCACTTCAATGACGAAACTATCGACTTTACTAAGCCGTTGACTAATAAAACAATTCTCAATATTCGACGCAAAACTGGGATGGTCTTTCAAGGTTATAATCTGTTTCCCCATCTCAGCGTTGTTAAAAATGTCATGGAAGGCCCCGTGCAAGTCTTAAAAAAGGATTCCGCGACGGCTAAAAAGTCCGCGCTAGAATTGTTGGCCCGGGTTGGCTTGCAAGATAAGGCCGACGCCTACCCCGAACAATTATCCGGTGGGCAACAACAACGGGTCGCGATTGCGCGCTCGTTAGCGATGGATCCCGAATTCATCTTGTTAGATGAGCCAACTAGTGCGCTAGACCCCGAACTCGAAGCTGGTGTGCTCCGCGTTCTACTAGCCCTCGCTCAGGAAGAAGACTCCATGATTATCGTCACTCACAACATGGAATTTGCCCGCGCAGTTGCGGATAAGATCCTATTTGTTGAAGATGGCAAAATCCTGTTCGACGGGACACCCGCTGAATTCTTTAAGCAGCCAACGCAACGAATTGCCGACTTCTTAGCCGCGATGACGTTCACCACGATTTCAGACAAAGCAAACCAATAGCGTTCATTTGAGTTAACGTGCATCTAACTGGAAAATCCCAGTCAGATGCACGTTTTTTAGCACCCCCTAGCGTCTCACATCAACCATCGATCTGGCGCATTCACAACAAATGGCATTTAGATTAATATAAAATGTGATTTTGATTTGACAATTGTTATTTAATCTTGTAGACTAGCCTCAATATCTAAACATTGTGATGAAATGAGTAGTGTGATTGCCACGCAAAGCGAGCCGTTGGTTGGTGTAAAACGGTCGGACAGTGATACGAAGATGGTCTCTAAATGGTATTGGTGAGCATTAGCAAGCCAGTAACGCGTCGTACCCGTTAGCGTACTGAGTGAATTAGCTCATTGAGCCAAGCGTTGTGCACGCGCTTGGAAACTAAGGTGGTACCACGATCAGCAGTCGTCCTTTTTCGATAAAGGACGACTTTTTTTGTCAAAAAATATAGCTCTACGGGGGTAATCGATATGAAAAAATGGCTCAAAGCAGTAAGTTTAACAATTTTAGGACTCGCACTAACAGTCACCTTGACGGCATGCGGTAATTCTAGCTCATCTAAAAGCAGCACTTCTAGCACGAGTAGTCAGCTCAAATTGCAAAAGAGCAGCACGTTGACGATCGGGCTAGAAGGCACCTTCCAGCCTTATAGCTATCGCAAAGACGGTAAGTTGACTGGTTTTGAAGTCGACCTTGGTAAAGCCGTCGCTAAAAAGCTCGGTCTCAAGGCAAAGTTCGTCCCAACGAAATTCGACTCCTTGATTGCTGGCCTGGATGTCGATAAATACGACGTGGTCATCAACGATATCGCTGAAACTGCGCAACGTAAACAAAAATACCTCTTCTCTACGCCTTATATCTACTCTAAATCCGAATTAGCGGTCAAGAAGGGGTCCTCAATTAACAAGATCACGGATATCAAAGGCAAGAAAGTTGCCCAAACAACGACTAGTAATAACGCGACCGATGCTAAACGTTTAGGTGCGACCGTCACACCGACCGATGGCTTTCAACAATCGATCGACCTCGTAAACCAAGGTCGCGTCGCCGGAACAATCAACTCACGGGAAGCATTCTATGCTTACCTCAAGCAGAATCCAAAGGCCAGCTTGAAATTCATTAGTGGTGGTTCAGAAATCAAAACACAAAAGATTGGCGCAATTGTCACTAAAAAGCACGCCTCACTCCAAAAACAACTGTCTAAAGCGATTCAAGAACTCCGTCAAGATGGCACCTTAAAGAAACTGTCTAATAAATACTTTGGTGGTAACGTCACAAACCAATAGCCATCGCAATCTATTTGATAGCGTCCAGTTGATAGTCACAAAAAGCCCGGAAAACCGGGCTTTTTGTGTGTGTCGGCGTCTTTCAGCGACCATCTTTTATCACTCATTGTGTTTCTAAAAACCATCCGGGACCATTTACACCATTGCTTATGTCGTGAACCCGGTCAGCTAATTCAACTGATTTGCAATATTGAATTTCATCTTGCCATGATTGACTTCCAACCACATATATTTGGTGTTCTTAGGCGACAAAACCTCAATATGTGAATATTTTTGATTGTGATTCTTCGCGATTTTTTCAGAGCGGCTTTGCAGTGTCTTGGCTAGTGACTGCCACGAAGCGGTCTTGCCTTGATCGACACTTTCAATAACTGGCGCTTGCTTTGATATTCGCACACGCATGGCACCACCATTCCAACTCACTTTAACCTTGCCATATTCAGCTTTATTCGTTCTGATTTCTGATTGAATATTGGCTGCAAGCGTATTAGCTTCCCGAGCCTGATACAAATTAAATCCAATCTCAAAGACAATGACTAGCGCACAGATAACTGGTGGCAACCAAAACCACCACGTCCGTAAGCTCTTTTTTTGATGATGCGGCTGCTTTAAAGTCGTCGTTTCCGCGTCTTTACGCTTATCCTCAGCAACTGTCGGTTGTCCACTGCCGCATTTTTCACAATACTGGGCACTTTGGGGAATTCGTTCACCACAAACCACACAATTCTTCATGTCCGTTTCCATAATTGCCCTCCGTCATAATATTATCGATAATAATTAACTCAGCCATGACAATTAACTGTATTAATATTTCAATATAATGATTATATATCGGAATCAGTCATTTTTCTAGGCCTTATCAGATCAGTATAGTATCACCCTTGCGTACCGGACAGCTGGTATTCGCTGAGCATCATGATTTTAAGCTTTAGTACGGGCCTATTTCAGTCACCGTTAGCAAGCACATTTTGCGTTTACTAGTGGCTAAAGGTAGTTTACCTTTTATCATTATTTTAATATTTAAGTTTGACAGTTAGTTTCACTTCACTGTATACTACTCATTGAGCAATACTATACGACGTATAATATAGCAGGAGGAATAGCAATGGCCATTCAAATTAGTTCCGAGTTATTGGACGGGTGCGTTTTAGCCTGCCTTAAAGGCCAAGATTACTATGGTTACGCGCTAACGCAGCGCTTGCAAGCCGCCATCTCGGTGTCCGAATCGACGCTCTACCCAGTGCTTCGACGACTCAAGAAAAATGACTGGGTCACGACTTACGATCAGGCCTATCAAGGCCGCAACCGACGCTATTATCAGATTACGAGCGCCGGCCTGACACAATTGAGTGCGATTCAACAAGAGTGGCAAACCTATTATTTGGCCATTAACCACTTACTTCAGGGGGAGGATGAACCATGAACGACTACTTATCCAAATTTAACGCGTTACTCGTTCAACTTACCGATGATGAACGCGACGAGGTCGTTGAATTTTATCGCGAATACTTACTAGACGCGGCAATCGCTAATTATAATGACTGCGTTGCCGAACTGGGAACGCCTAAACAATTGGCTCGGAAAGTGTTAGCCGATTATTCGATTCGTTTTAACGAAAATCTCAACGCCAATACTTCTAAACGGCAAAAATCTCAAGCAACCGTACGCACGATTTGGCTAATTGTGCTTGCTTTATTATCAACACCGATCACAATTCCCGCATTAATAGTTATTTTAGCGGTCTTCTTTGCCTTGGCCGTTACCGTCTTTGCATTCGTGATTGCAGCGGGTGCCATCTTAATTGGCGTGACCATCGTCGCATTTGCCATGCTAACAGCCGGCATCTGTATCTTCGGCCAGTCGCTATGGGTCGCACTATTCTACCTAGGTAGCGGTCTTGCTATTATTGGTGCCGAGCTATTAGTTTTACCACTATTTATCTGGCTTATTAGCGTTATTCTGCAAGGAATTGCCAAAATCGTACAAAACCTATACCACCGATTTGTTAAGAAAAATCGGGCGGAACGAGGAGGTCACCACCATGCGAAGGACAATTAGAGTTGGCATTATTTTATTAGTCATTGGACTGATTTTGACCATGTTTGGAATCGCCAATAACGGTATTCAAAGCGTTTATTGGGATCAAGGCTTCCATATCGTTCATCATAAGACGCGGCGCTATCACGTCAGTCAGCTAAAAGATGTCACGATTGCAACGGCCAACAATATTACTATTAAGCAAGGCACAGCTGCTAATATCACGGTTACCGCCACGCGCGCCTTACCAACTGTTACGACCAACAATGGTCACGTCACTGTTACTTCAACGACACACAACGCCAAAACCGTGGGCTTCATGTTCGATAACGTCGGACAATTTGCTGACACGACAATAATTACGGTGCCTAAAGGAACTACTATTCATCAAATAACCGCCAAAGCTAGTCAAAGTGGTAACGTTTCGTTGCAAAACGTCACCGTCGACCAATTGAAAAGTCTTAGTACGGATAGCGATATTAATTTAACGGATGTCAAAGTCAATCAGTCGCTGACGTTGACCGGCGATAATTTACGGTTAACTCGTGTCTCGGCGCCTAGTCTACAAATCAATAGCGATCCAGATATCAGCATCACCGACAGTCATTTTACCAAGACTGCTTCAAAAATTATAACCGCTGATAGCGACATCCATCTAACCAATAATCAGTTCAAAGCCCTTAAGCTAACAAGTAGCGAAGGTGATATTATGCTCAATAATAATCGCATCACTGAAAGTTTATCCGCTACAGCCAGTGACGGTGATATTCGAATAACCGCGCCACGGACAACCGGTGTTAAAGCTAGCACTAGCGATGGGGACTTGCATATTTTCAATCATCTCCAGTCCGATGGCGGTGATTACCAGGTCAACCAATCGGCAGCCGTACAATACCGACTGACGACCAGCAATGGTGATATTACGGTTAGTGCTAGCTAGTCCATGCTAGTACTGCACTTACTCAAATTTTCAAAATAAAACCGCGACTTGCTCATGGCAAATCGCGGTTTTATCGTACTTACGTTTAGGATGCTGTTGCAGTCGTCATTTCCGGACGCCCTTGAATCGCCAGCAGTGCTGCTCCCGACTGAATAGACTGATTAGGTTCTGATTCTATCCGTTGATAATTTTTACTATTTGTCACAATCACCATGACCGTGTCATCTAAGTTAGCAGCTTTTAACACCGTTGAGTCAAACTCACCTAAGAGATCACCCTTTTGAACAATTTGCCCCGGTTTAACGATAACTTTAAAGCCTTGCCCTTTTAATGACACCGTATCAATACCGATGTGAATCAACAACTCAACTCCATTATTGGTTGTTAACCCATAGGCATGTCCTGTATCGGCTACAACACTCATCTGACCACTTTGTGGCGCATAGACTTTTACCGGCACCTGTTCCTGTGGCTTAATTGCAATGCCGTCCCCCATCATCTTAGATGCAAAGACCGGATCGTTAACCGTACTCAAGGCAATACTTTTACCAGAAACTGGTGAAAATATCGTATCATCTACAATCTTTGGTTGTACTTGATCAGATTTTAATATGTCCTTAGGAATCGCAAACATATTAGTGGCAATAAAAGCCACTGCTACCGTCAATAACGAGACGACCGTATAAATCAGCAAATCACGAGCATTGTAAATATACATCAGATAAGAGGGAACAACGGCTAGACCATATGAATTTGCTGCCACACTCATAACACTCAGTACGCCAGCACCTATCCCACTGGTTAAAACGGTTACAACCAACGGCTTGAAATTATAGCGAATCAAGACCCCGAACAAGGTTGGTTCTGAAACACCAAATAGTTGCGAGGAAAATGCGCCAATAAAATTAGCCTTAGCCTTTTGTGACTTTGCTCGTAAAATCATCGCCAAAGCTACCCCCAGATTAGCAAAGCCATACATGGCTTCTAAAGTAATTAACGGATTGAGCTTGGTAGCTGCTAATAGTGACGTTTCGATGGCAATCATCATCTGATGAATACCAACTAGCACCATTAACGGATAAGCGGCTCCAATCAAAAAACCACCAATTCCAAATGGTAAGTTAATCAACCCTTCAACACCACTAATCATCACATTTTCAATCCAGTGTACAACCGGGCTAACCCCTAAAATCATAATACCAAAAGTAACTAACATCGTTAAAAAGGGCGTTAAAATTTGGTCGAGAACGTTAGGGACGTGTTTATGAAAGTAATGATCCAGTTTACTTCCAAGAAAACCAGCAACTAACGCTGTTAATACGGATCCTTGACTACCGATAACTGGAATCTTGTCAAAAAGCATAATCGCTTTCGCTGTACCACCCGCAACTGAATACGCGTTAGGCAGTGAAGGGGAAACTAGCATTAGTCCAATCACAATACCGACAATTGGTGTACCTTTAAAATAGCGAAATGTGGACCAAACAATTAAAGCTGGCAGAAATGAAAAAACAGTCCCCGTTAAAACTGAAATTACTGTATTAAGACTTGCCGGAATCGCGGCAGATGAAGTTCCAAACAACTGTAAAACCTGATTGTTAGTCAAAGCACTTTGTAATCCCAAGAAAAGTCCAGTAGCTGCAATCACCGGAATAATTGGAATAAAGATTCCCGAAAGCATTGCCATGAATCGTTGCAATGGTGACTTCTGATTATCAGGAGTCGGCGTAGTCGTCGTTTCCTGACTATAAATTGCATTAACTAAATGTAACTTTTCAATCGCGTCATACACATCGTTAACAACACCAGTGCCAATAATGACCTGATACTGTCCTGAACCGAAAAAGACTCCCTTAACCTCATCTAAGTCTTCAAGCGCTGCTTTATCAATCTGCTTAGGATCTTTAACAACAAACCGCAACCGTGTCTGACAATGAGTAACCGATTCAACATTGTCAACACCAACAATATCAATAATTTTTTTCGCAAGTACCTGATAGTTTTTACTCATTTGAATTCACCTCAAAAAGAATGGCTTGATATGGTTCCAACGTATTGAGTCGATAATGTGCGTAATTATTTAATCGAGGTCGGCCATTAGGTAACGTTAGTAATAACCGTTTTGCGCTTAAGTTAACATACACCTGTACCCTTCGACCACGTTGATAAGCAATCACTTGGTCACAATCACAAGTAATTGGCCTAAAATCACCGACTATTAAATCCTGACTTAAATTTGATATTTGCCGTAACTTAATCAATGACTGATAAAAATGCCAAACTGAATTTGAATCTAATTGTTCGCTTTGCCAGTTTACCCTATCATGTGACTGTTTTGGTGTAATCCATGGCTTGGCACCCTGATTAAAGCCTTGATTGACGGAATCATCCCATGGATATGGTAATCGCGCATTATCCCGGGAACGAGCATTTACAAAGGCAAGTGCCTCGCTTGCTGAATATCCCTCTTCAATAGCACGATCATAATTATCGTGACTGCTCAAGTCGTTAAACATGGTAATTGAGTCACGCCGTGCATTTGTCACCCCCAGCTCTTGTCCTTGATAAATAAATGGACAACCGCGCAAGTTAAAATAAAGTAAGGCTAGTGCTTTGGCACCAATTTCATTCCGATAAGCTGGTGTCTGAATATATTTATCAATACTCCGCGGCTGATCGTGATTTTCAAAAAAGTTAGCTCCCCAGCCGACATTTTGAATCGCCAGTTGGCTTTTAAAAATTGCGCGCCGTAAGTCCGTCGGTGTCCACTTAACTCGTCGATACCACTCTGATCCGGATGCAATATCAATATCTGCGTAATGAAAGTCAAAAATCATCGAGAAGTAACCTTTTTTACCAATAAATTGTCCAAGTTGGTCATAACTAACCCCCGAAGCCTCTCCAACCGTCACCGCGTTAGCTGGTTTAAAAGTAGCCGTGTTCAATTCAGCTAAGAACTTTTCAATACCAGGTCGATTTTCAGCTTTACGTTTGACTTTACCTAACCCATCAACACCATCAGGACTAATGCTGGCAAAATCTTGATCTTTTTTTATGAATGTTATTGCATCGATCCGAAAACCCGCAACCCCTTTTGCCAACCACCAATTAATCATTTGATAGATTCGTTTCCTTAGAGCCGGATTTTCCCAATTTAGGTCCGGTTGTTGTTTAGAAAAGACATGGTGATAATACTCATCCTGACTTCCTGGCAATAACGTCCATGACGAGCCTTTACCAAAGTTTGATCGCCAATTATTAGGCGGATTGCCGTGTGCCCCACGCCGAATAATATAAAAATCACGATACGGACTCGTCGGCGATTTAATTGCAGATTGGAACCACACGTGCTGATCAGAGGTATGATTGATAACCAAATCTAAAATGACTTTTAATCCTAATCGTTTAGTTACTTCCATCAACTCATCAAAATCAGCCATCGTTCCAAACCGAGAATCAATAGCTTGGTAGTCAGAAATATCGTAACCGTTATCAACCATGGGTGATTGATATATTGGAGATAACCAGATAGTCGTAATTCCCAGCTGTTTCAACCGGGGTAACATTTGGATGATTCCACGCAAATCCCCAATGCCATCGTTATTAGCATCTTTAAATGATGCCGGATAAATTTGATAAAAAACTTCTTTTTGCCACCAATTTTTTTGCATAATTACTACTCCTATATTTGGAATCGATTCCACTTTAATCAAAAGAAAAAGGCTTAAGCACTTTTTCTTTTGATTAAGTCTAAGCTTAGATCAATCGCTAACTCAGGTCGTTGTAACCGGCCCAAGTGATGTAATAGCTGATCGACCGCCAATTGAGCCATTGCCGCGACCGGTTGTCGAACCGTTGTTAATGGAACTTGGGCCACCCCCGCAAATGGTTGATCGTCATATCCTATCACGGCCATATCATCTGGCACGCGAAAATGTTGTTGCTGTAACTCATCAATTACCCCAACGGCCACCTCATCAGAATTTGTAAACACCGCTGTCGGGCGATCACTAGGGTTTAAGGACGCTAATTGCTTCCCCAACGCTTGTCCATCCGCAATCGTATGTTGTTGTGCGAAAACCCAGCTATTGTTTACAACTAACTGCTGCTCTTCACAAAAATCTAAATAGGCTTGCGTCCGCGAACGTCCATGATGCGTACTGGGAAAATCACCACCCGTGGCATAGGCAATTCGCCGATGACCTTGATGATATAAGTATGCCAAAGCATCTTTAGTTGCCTGATAATGATTTAAACTGATCATTGGAATACCAATATCAGTAGCTTCTTCATTCAACAGCACCATCTGATTAGCATATGTCGCCGACAATTGTGCCACTAGTTGTTGATTTTCAATGGATGCCAGAATGACGCCATCCACTTGTTGCTGCTTGAGTTTATCCAGAAAGTGTTGTTCTGCCAACGCATCATCATGAGTCTGCATTACCATCACTTGAAACCCGTATCCGTTTAACTCCCGTTCCAATGCATCAAATAACTGTGCAAAGAAGGGGTTAGAGATTCTTGATACCAGTACACCAATCGTATTAGTGCTCTGCGCGCGTAGCTGACTCGCAATGGCATTCGGGGTGTAATCCAGTTTTTCAATCGCTGCCTGAATTTGCTTCTTCTTAGCAACTGAAACACTAGGCCGATGGTTTAAATACCGTGAAACAGTCCCAACACCTACACCAGCCTCAGCTGCTATTTCACTAATCGTTGTCATTTAAGCTCATCCCCTATTTGGAATCGTTTCCATAATTAATATAACGACCTTTCAAGTAATTGTCAAGACAAATTGGCTTTTCAAAATGAATTCACTAAAAACGGTTGCCCTTAAAACATTTAGTCCACCATTAAAAAATGGCAGTATACTGCCATTTTTCTGTTTTTCGGCTTGAAATGGAAGTATCCTGCCATTTCGATAACTTCATTTTTAACATTCCAGCCAAAAAAATATTCCAAGCCAGCGTACACCTGACTTGGAATATTTTAATTACTGATTCAGCCTTAGTAATCGCTATAACGATGCTTGATAGACATCAAACCACGTCAATAATAGCGACACAATCAAGATACCAAGCATCGCTACCGCGTGCCACCATTTATTTCGGACAAATATCGCAATATACTCACGAATGATCGCATCCGGTAAGAAGAATCGCGCCGTCCGCGCACCAATACCATCCGCTTTTAGACCTGCTTGCTTGGCAAACATCCCGGCTCTAAAGGTATGGTAATTATTTGTAACAAAAATCGTGCGTGGATTTTTAACAGGGCCCTGTGCAATCAATTGCTTACTAAACTGCATATTTTGCAAGGTCGTCTTCGATTGCGTCTCCGCCCAGCCATCCGTTGCAGGAAGGCCATGCGCAATGGCGTATTCCAGCATGGCTTGGCCTTCCGGAACCGTTTCATCACCACCCTGACCACCTGAGAAAATCATCACGGCCCGATGATGCGTCTTGCGTTGTTGCTTCTGATAAAAGCGCAGTCCACGCATGATTCGTTGCCCTAGCAATGGCGAGACACGGTCTCCATCTAACAAGCCAGCCCCAAGCACAATAATATAATCTTGTCGCAGACGGGGCCAATTGAATTGATAAATCGTCAGCATTGTCAGATAGTTATAAAACCAAAAACCAAGGTAAAAAATGACCAGATTCGGAAATACCGTCAAAAAATAACTCACGGGCTGCGGCACATGACTACTCAACAGATTGCCTAAAAATGGCAAAATCAGAATGGCCAGTCCCAAGTACAAGGTCAGCATATTCGCCAACGTATGACTCTCATGACGCCACATGATCCACGCATTCCATAAGAGCAAGAAAGCTTGTAAGGTAAAAATCAGTCCAATCAACAGGATCAGCAACACAAACAACGTCCCACTGATAATGATCAACCAGTGAATATTGCTACCTAAAATTGTAATTGCCAGCATGGTTAAAAACGAATAGAAAAATAGCGAAAACCAAATACCGTTACCTAGGCGAACCTTATCGCGATGATAACGCCAACCAAAAATGGTTCCAAATATGAGTGGTACTAACCAGCCCCAGTAAAACATTACTGGAACTGGAACCCAAACCGCTGCGTCATTCACATCAATACCCCCGCATTAAGTTTTATTTCAGCTTCCATCATAAAGGACTCCCCGCGGGACTGCAATCAGGAGTCATTACTTCAACTGTTTTTGTTCATTATAGAAATTACGGTAAGCTAAATAGCACGCAATGATTGACCCCAAACTAGTCGCTGATAAGAGCATGAACGTGACCATAATTTGATACTTAATGGCCCGTACTGGATCGACCCCTGCAAAGATCAAACCGGACATCATCCCTGGCAGACTGACTAGACCCACAGTCTTTGCCGAATCAATGGTTGGTGACATCCCTGTACGAATCGCCTCACGCACGATGGCAATCGAAGCATCGAGTAGACCAGCCCCTAACGCCAACCGTTCAAGCACCCCTTGCCGCTGGTCATGAAACTGACTATTGAGGCTGCGATAAGCCAGCCCAATTGCGACCATTGAATTCGACGCAATCATACCAGAAATGGGAATCATTTGCGATGGCACAAACTTAATCGCACCAGATAGGACGAGAACGCCGAGTGTTACCCCCGTACTAACAAAAATGGCTAATAACGAAATAGCTAATGCATGGTCAATCCCCGGCCCCCGTTTTTTCGCATTCCAAGCCGCATTGAAGATAATGAAGCCTATCATCGCCAGCGTTAGCCACAAATTATTGACTCGGAAAATATACTTTAGCAAGTAACCCACGATAAATAGTTGTACAACAGCCCGCACGACACCAATGACGATGTCCTTATCCAAGCCAAGTTTCTGCCACAAACTAATTCCTAACGCGACGAGCACTAACATTGCCGCCAAAAATAGCGACGTATTATTAACTGCTAAATTCATGCGTGTACCTCCAATCTGCCAGCAACCACTTTCGCTAATTGATCTGCCGCAGCAATCTCTGTCGCGTCATGAGTAATCATGATCGTTGTCACGTGATCCTGCTCATTTAACTGTCGTAACCAGGCGTGCACGATTTGCTTATTATTTTCATCCAAACCAGCTGTCACTTCATCTAATAACAACACTTTTGGCAAGAATAAGATGTTGCGAATCAGCGCGACCCGCTGCCGTTCACCACCGGAAAGCTCGGTAATCGGCTGATGCAGGGTTCGTTCGGACAGCCCAACATTATTTAACGCCGTTACCACTCGTTGCGTATCCATGACTTGCTTACGAATTTGGTACGGGAAAGCTAAGTTATCTGCCACCGTCTCACCAAATAACGTCGGTTGTTGGAAACAATATGAGACTTGCCGCCGATACATGATTGGGTCATAGCTTTCAATCGGCTGCCCATCAAAAATCAAGGTCCCACTTGTTTTAGAAATCATGGCCGCAATGATCCGTAATAACGTACTTTTCCCACCACCGGATGGTCCCGTCAATGTAATATGAGCCCCAGCTGGAATCTGCCAATCAACATCATGTAAAATATGTTGATCAGCGATTTGATAATTAACTTTTTCTAAACTAATCAATGAATTCATATGCCCACCCCCGATTACTAATTTAGAATCATTATAACCTGACTGTTAGGCGACTTTCAAACAATCCTCCTCAGTTATCCTGTGTCTTTCCACATGCTATAATGGAGGTTAACACAGTTCACAGAAAAACGAGGTCAAAATCAAACTTATGCCACAATCTAATCATTATTCGCACCAATCCCGATCGCACAATGATCGGCGCCGACAACAGCCGGATGAAAAAGTGCAAGCGACCGTTAACATCGGCCAGCGTTTTCCACTGACCATTCGGCGTTTAGGCATTAACGGTGAAGGTATTGGCTATTACAAACACGTCATCACCTTCGTCAAGGGCGCCCTTCCTGAAGAAGTCGTTGTTGCTGAAGTAACCGCCGTGCACCCACGTTACCTAGAAGCTAAGATTCGTAGTATTCGCAAGCCTAGTCCTGACCGGGTCGATCCCCGCGATGCCTATGCGGGCGAAGTCGGTGGTTTTGAATTAGAACACCTCGACTACCCGGCCCAATTAGCCTTTAAGCAAGATTTAATTCGTCAAGCACTCGAAAAATACCGCCCAGCTGGTTATCGACACTATGATGTTCGGCCCACCATTGGGATGACTAATCCTTATGAATACCGCAACAAAGCCCAATTTCAAGTTCGTTTAATTGATGGGCACGTCGCTGCTGGCTTATATAAAGAAAATAGTCATGACCTAGTCGACTTACCGACCTGTTCGGTGCAAATGCCGGCGACAATGACAGTCATGCGTCAAGTCGTGGCTTGGATGGAGGAACTCCAAGTACCGATTTACGATGAAGAACATAATTCTGGCATCGTCAAGACAATCGTTGTGCGTGAAGCGGCCGCCACTGGTGAAATTCAGCTGGTCTTCATCACAAATACACCCAAGTTACCGAAAAAGCATCAATTATTGATGAAAATCGCTGAAAAACTGCCAATGGTCGTGTCGGTCATGCAAAATATCAATGCTGGTAAAACTTCATTGATCTGGGGTGACCAAACAACATTACTGGCCGGCAAACCAACTATTACGGAGGAGCTAGACGGCCTAGTCTTCGATTTATCTGCTCGGGCCTTCTTCCAATTGAACCCGCAGCAAACCAAGAAACTCTATCGCTTAGCACGCGAAGCTTTGAACTTAGCGCCTAATGAGACGCTGGTCGACGCTTATTCGGGCGTCGGAACGATTGGTTTATCACTAGCCGACGTGGCTAAGGAAGTTCGGGGAATGGATACCATTCCGGCAGCCGTTGCAGATGCCAATGCCAACGCCCAACGCAATCAAATCACTAATGCTCATTACGAAGTTGGTGAGGCGGAAGTCTTGTTACCGCAATGGTTAGCGAGCGGTTTTGCGCCTGATGCAATGGTCGTTGATCCACCCCGTACTGGTTTAGATAACGTCTTAATTGACGCCATCTTACAAAGCGCACCGGAAAAACTCGTCTACATTTCATGTAACCCATCGACGCTTGCTCAGGATTTACAAGCACTTACCCGCGGATATCAAGTCGACTATATTCAATCGATCGACATGTTCCCACAAACAGCTCGTTGCGAAGCCGTCGTCCGCTTCACGAAGCGTCATTAATTTGCCACTCACTGCCAATCATATGAGGGGGAATCATTATGGCAGCTACTGATAGTCAAATTGCATTAACGATGACCTTTACGTTACGGCCACCATTCAAGACTCATTTCTTACTATTAAAAGATTACGTGGCGGATGTTCGTATCCCGGCTCGTGATGGGATGCTAACGACGATTATTGCCAAAAACATTCCGCTATCACCGGCCCTAGAGCAACTAAAAACGATTTTTGATGATGTCCAAAACCCAGTTTACTGGCGCTTACACGACCAAGCCGTTCAGGAATTCTTCAGTGCGCATCCTGAACAGCGACCGGTCCTACCAATCGACTTGCTGCAAGTCATGCTCAATACATTATCTGCCCAAGGTTTGTCCGATCAACAATTAATGCACATTATGAAAGACGTTTTTGAACGGCTACAAACCAATGACTTCAACGGACAGGCATCACAGCGAATTTTGACGTCGTTGAATAATAAGTAAACGCCACCATTTATCGCTGACTTTTATAAATTAGGATTAGATAACACCAAGTTGTCTAATCCTATTTTTTCGGACATAAATCAATAGCGGTGAAACTTCATTAGTCACAGAAATTCGCACTAATACTCGTTTTTATTTTTCTTAGCCATTCATTAAATGTCAGCATACGAAAATTGTCTTTTCGGTTATTGGAAGCAAACTTGTTGACTTTGAAGTTACATGTGATAAGCTAATCATTGTAATTTTTATTGCTACAGCAATTTGAAAGGATGTTTTAATTATGAAATACGCCATCACTGCCGCTACTGGTAAATTTGGTCAAAGCGCCGTTAGTACGCTGAATGCTAAAGTTGGTGCAGAAAATGTTTTAGTAATTGCTCGTAATCAGGACAAAGCTGCTCAGCTGTTTCCTGATAATCCAATTCGTACCGGGAATTACGATGATGTCGACTCAATGACGAAAGCCTTCGAGAACGTTGAACGCGTGCTCTTCGTTTCATCACAACCTGGTGGTCCCGTTGACCGGGCCACCGCTCATAAAAACGTCGTGACTGCCCTTAACGCCGCTCATGTTAAATTTGTCGCCTACACTAGTTTTCCCAACGCACAGGCAGCAGTCAGCGCCTTAGCCAATGATCATCGGGCCACCGAAAATGCCATAAAAGCGACTGATATTGCGCACAGTTTTCTTCGTAACAACTGGTATTTAGAAAACGAAATGGGCTTCTTACAAAGTGGTGCCCATAACCAAGAAACCTTGTACTGGGCTAATAATACAGCTGGCTGGGCCTTGGAACGTGAATATGCCGAAGCGGCAGCAACCGTTTTGATGGCAGATGCCCCTCAAGAAGTGTACGAATTTGCTGGGACACCCCTCACTTATGCCGCACTCGGTCAAGCACTCCAAGAAGCAACTGGCAACCAAGTTAAGATTACCCAAGTCAGTCAGGATGCGTACGTGCAATTCCTTGAAACGACTGGTCTAAATCATGATACCGCTGCTTTGTTTGCCTCATTCCAATCCCCAATCAATGATGGTGCGCTGGCTGAAAAGTCAGCCGACTTAGCTCATGTCTTGGGACGTCAACCATTGGAAGCCAGTGTAGCTATTAAAGAAATCTTAGCGCGCTAATAACGAGCTAGCTGTAAGTTTCTCTTAAATATCTTCTACAATACGAAAATAGGAAGTTCAACGAACATGGCGTTGGGCTTCCTATTTTTTAATGATTCGTAAATGGCCT
Source organism: Lactiplantibacillus sp. ME-2 (assembly GCF_022549155.1). NCBI lineage: Bacteria > Bacillati > Bacillota > Bacilli > Lactobacillales > Lactobacillaceae > Lactiplantibacillus > Lactiplantibacillus sp. ME-2. The sequence continues at coordinate 16,037 of NZ_JAKZEQ010000014.1, read as the reverse complement.
TTTAATTAGCGCGTAACATCAGCAAAATACTGAGCTAAGGTTAGCTGAATACCATTATGATTATTATCAGTTGTTACTATGTTCGCTGCCTCTTTAACGGGTTGTGGCGCATTAGCCATCGCAACACCAATCCCCGCTGTCTGGAGCATCGCAACATCATTAAAGTTATCGCCAAACGCAATCGTTTCAGCAGGGGTAACTTGATCATCCTGTAATAATTTCATTAATGCGGCTGCTTTAGTTACGCCTGCCGCAACGATTTCTAAATAAGTTTCTTTCGAACGATAAACTGCTAAGCCGCTAAATTCATCACGGCTTAATCGTTGTTCAATCGCCTGAATAATATCTGGATCGGCCATGATCATCATTTTATGCACTGGCGTCGGCATCCGTTGCAACCATGTGCCCAAATCCGTGACATGGGGTGCATAACCAATTCCCGTCGCTTCCTGCTGTTCCCACGGGCCATTAGTAGCCACCAACCAGTTATTATTCGAATAAATACTAATTGAGGCAGCTGGCCAATCATGAGCTACTACCGTTTGCACAGCTTGTGCTAGTTTAGGGTCAACGGCTTGCTCTTCAAAAACAGTTAGTCGATCATTCACATCGGTCGTAGCCGTTAGCGCGCCATTATAGGCAATCATGGTCGAATTAATTCCTAGTTGTTGTGCAATTCCAAACATCCCCTTAGGCGAACGTGCTGAGGCCAACACCATTTGTGCCCCCCGTGCAACCGCTGCTTGAACTCCCGTAATTGTAGCCGGTAATAACTGTCCTTGACTGTCGACTAGGGTACCGTCGATATCACTTACGATTAATTTGATCATTGATTTTCCTCCGTTAAGTTAATCATGGCTATGCTAAGCGTAGACTTATATTATGTATCCTTATAGATTCTACTGTAGCATGAATCAAGTCATAAATAAGTATTCCAGACCATTTTTCATTCATAGTAAAGTAAAAGAACCGATAACGTTACTTGTTATCGACTCTTTTTACCTAAAATATCAAATTTTTGGCCAGGGCGACATTACCAATCGTTGCAGAACCATTATTAGCAATTCCCGTTAAAACAATCAAATGATCTAAGTTCGGTAATTCAACATAATTGTTATTAAGCTGCTCAACGTCTCTTCTAATCACTGGAAGTTCAGTTTCGCTTACTACTGAGCCACCAATAACAATTCTTTCAGGCATGAAATTAAGATATGCATCAAAGACCAGCTGTGCAATATAATAACTGATCAACTTAAATACTTCATTGGTTCGCTTCAATTGTTCCCCCGGTTTGCCAGTTCGAGCCTCAATTGCGGGTCCTGAAGCCATGCCTTCAAAGCACCGATTTTGATGATATGGACAGACACCCTTGAAGTTATCGCCTGACATAGGTATGACCATTGTATGTCCCATTTCAAGATGAGACATACCACCTATGAAATGATTATCTTGGATAACACCACCACCAATGCCTGTCCCAATAGTAAAGTATACTAGTGAACGCACTGCTTGTCCTTGTCCAATCATATATTCACCATAAGCCGAAGCATTTACGTCCGTTGTAAAAGTAATTGGAATTTTCAAAGCTGCCCTCAACATCTGTACAACATCCGTATGAGACCAACCAGCTTTTGGTGTATTTAAAATCTGACCATATGTCGGTGAATCCACCTTAATATCGGCTGGGCCGAAACTCCCGATTCCCAACGCATCGACTGGATTTTTCTTAAAAAATGAAACACAGGCTTCCAGCGTTTCATTTGGCTTTGTGGTCGCTACTCGTTGTCGCTTCAAGATACGGTAGTGCTCATCAGTAATTGCTAAAATGAACTTAGTCCCTCCAGCTTCAATACTTCCCAAACGCATGAGCTATGCCCCCTGATTGTGTATGAGCAAGGTAACCATATCATAAGGCTGAATCACTAATTGTTCCGAACATGGTTGAGCCTCTTCCAGAGCATTTACCTGAATGAAATGTTGTTTTAATAAGGGGGTCAAATCAGCAGCCACACCAGATTCATTTGCCAAACGGATAACAAAACTATTTGGCACAGTATAGGCCGGATACAACGCGCTAATTGTGACATGTGGATCGAGTTTCAAAAATGACTCGCACTCTGAGATAGTTGGTAATGAATCATCAAATTCAACATCCCAAATTTTATTGTCTAATCGATTTACAAATAAATTCAATTTTTGTAATTGATAACTAACATCGGGTGCTAACCACTTTTCAGCAATTATTGCCAATTTATTTTCATTCAATTGAGACGTGGAAACTAACCCAAACTCAAATGTATTTGCTCCTAATTCTTCGGCCAACGGCGTTGGTGTCATCTGATGCCCAATACTAGTTGTATCGCCTGAAGCACGACCTGGTCGCCACAGTAAATTAGGCTTACCAAGTTGACCAGTGGTTGCCATTAATGTGACATAAAATGCTTTCTTTCCTAACTCGTATTCCTTCATTCCTTTAGCAATTAAATACAGGCCATCGCTAGCCCCTTGCATCCCGACAATTTTATCAAAGTTATAAAGGTTAACCGGTTTTTCAACAAATTCTTCTTCCCAATTTTCCGCAATTGGTAAATTACGTGTTCTTTGAAAGCCGCCTTGAACTTGCGCAACTGCAGTGTCACTTTCAATTGCTGTATTAATTTTTAACCGTAATCGATGATCTAGAACCTGATTATCGACAGTTAAACGACCTGCCAATACATTGTCACCATCAGTTAAAGTCCACGTTAATTCAAATGCGACATCGTGCAGCTTTGGTTCGTGACTAATCCTGTCAGCCAAGCCTTCTGGTAACTGCCACTTGCCGCTTAATCGCAGTTCTTGCCTTCCAGCTCCAACATAAATGGCTACAACGCCGGCTAAAGGCAAGTCAACCTCTTTGTCGCCTCGAAGCGGTGAATAATCGTACGTATCACCATCATTACCCGAATCTACAATACTAATGATGTTTTTGTAAGTTTTCCCATTAGTAGTTGCCTGAAAGTTGCCATCGACATAATTCACTTTCCAACTTTCATTTTGGATAGCCGTTTGTTGCTCAGACTGTAATTCTGGCAAAGCTTCTGCACCATCCTTAAAGTCAATTACTTGGTAGCCCAACCCATCAAACTGGACTGCAACTTGTACTTGTAATTCATAGTAACCAGGCTCGTCTTTAAATTCAAAGCCTTTAGCCGTTTGTTGCATGATATTTTCTCGCTTAGCCACATAATTTGCACTTAAAATAGTTGCTCGATATTTTTCATCAAACATAATGTTTTTCGATGATGTTAAGAAACGGATTTTCTTATATCCATTGAATGGGCGTGGATCAGTATTGAATACTAGCACCTGATTGGCATCCAGTTTCAACCGTTGTGCGATTCTTTTCTTGATATAGTTTTCGATACCGTCTGCAATTTCAAAACCTTGTTTGAATCGATGGTCAATATCAATAGCAACATTATCAGAAACACTGCCACCCAAACTGTCATGCGGTTGACATTCTAGCAACTTTTTCCAAAGTTTCAAAATAAGACCCTTAGACACATCGATACCACATCTTTTGGCGATGACCATCAGTGGCTCAACACGTCGTAATATTTGCTGTTCGAGTTTGAAATTCTGCCGTTTAATGCGCGAACGTACTGAACCAATTGTCCGATGAACTCTAGCATAAGTTGGATACCGCAACTCGCCTTGATAATCCGGTAAATCATTGCGTTGTCGTAATGTTCGCATAAACTTCGGATAATTGCTGATCACAATCTGATTATGACTATATTTATTTATCTTACTAATAGTCTCAGATACGTTATGAATAATATTCATTTGATCGATTCCCGAAGGCACTAGGACCGAATTATTTTGACCCTGTTGACTTTCAAAATCAATTCCTGGATCTAGACGGTTTGCAACGAACTCTTGTAAGTTTTTCTTCGAATCCAATGCGATTTGACCAGTATAGTAACCTAACGGAAAATTAGCAGCATAGACTTGACTATGACCTAGACTGTGCCATTTAAAATAAACAGAGTCCATTTGTCGCTTAAAATTAGTGCCCCGCCAAAAAATAAAGTCATTAATGCCAACTTGATTTAAGAGCATTGGCAATTGCGAATTAAATCCAAAAGTATCTGGCAAATAGCCAATCATCATTGGTTGCCCATACTTTTGTTTGGTATCGTTGATGCCAATAACTAAGTTACGAATAATTGATTCTGCATCAGGTATCATCGCATCAGTCTGTGTATACCATGGTCCAACAAATAATTGATTACGGTTAATTAATTTCTTTATCCGGATAATATCTTCGGGATGCATTTCAACATACTCATCTAGTATTGATGTCTGTCCGTCTAAAGTAAAATTAGCTTCAGGATGCGTTTCTAACTCCTTCAAAACATTTGAGAACAGCTGATCACTTAGCACCTGTGCGTCCTCAGTTGTAAAATACCATTCTCGATCCCAATGAGTATGATTTACAAAATGTGCTTTTGTCATAAATGTATCGCTCCCTGTTATTTTAGGTAACAAAAGCCGCACTACGGCTCTTTAACCATTATGCGGCTCGTTTTAGTCAATCTAAGCTTCAAAATTAATGTTAATGTCGTCCTCATTATCATCAGTGACTTGTTCTTCGCTCTGTGTTTGGTTAAAGTCCACAGCCAATGGTGCCAGTACACCGATAATCGCAGCGCAAACAATTAGACCGATTAAATAGGCCCAACCATTCGTAATGGTGACAAATCCATAAACCCCACCAACAGGAGGAATCTTAGCCTGAGCCCCAAGTAAAATCGTAGTCGCCGAACCAGCAGCACCAGCAATCATATTAATTGGAATTAATTTCAATGGGTTAACTAATGTAAACGGAATAGCACCTTCTGTTATTCCAATAAATCCCATGAACCAGTCGCTTCGTCCAGCATCAAGTAATTCATCAGAAAAACGATGCTTAAAGAAAGTCGTCGCAAATGCATATCCTAAGGGAATACCAGCAATAGCCACATTAACGATCATTGCAGGGGTGTAAATCTTTTCAGCTAATAAAACGTTACCTGCCATCCATGCAGCCTTATTAACAGGACCGCCTAAGTCAGAACCAATCATAGCGCCCATGATAACTGCTAAGGTAATAGCACTTACACCGCTTGTACTCATTTGTTTAATCCAGGCGACAAGTGATACATTAATCCAAGTCAGCGGTTGCTTCAAAATGACTCCCATCAATATTGCCACAACCATTGTAGATAGCAGCGGTACAACAACTAATGGCATAATAGATTCGAACTTTTCACCAACATGTAACTTATTGTGACACCAACGTGCAGTATAACCAGCTGCAAACCCAGCAACCAAGGCTCCTAAAAATCCCATATTAGAACTAGATGCTAATGAGCCCCCAATAAACCCGGCGGCTAAAGCTGGCTTATCGCCAATAGCATATGCAATGTAACCGGCCAAAACTAAATTAACTAAGCCAACACCAATCCAACCAACGGCTTCAATTTGTCCCATATAAAACCAAAAACCAGTTTTATACGCATCAAAACTTGTAATTCCAAAACATAGACCTATCAACTTAGGAACTGCAACTACGAGGGACCCGCCAATAACAACCGGTAACATATATGAAATACCAGACATTAAGTAGCCCTTCCACTCAGCCAATATTTTCTTCATAACTCACTCCTCCATTCTTCATTAAGTTCATTTTATTTAACACGAGCAGCAACCGCTTTGCTGACCTTATCAATAACAGCTTTCGGCTTTTTAATACACATATTAATATCAACTCGAACTGCTGGAATCCCTTCAAATCGATCCATCTTTTCAATTTTTTGATCCGAACCAATCAATAAAAACTTTGCGCTTTTCGCCTCTTCAACTGTAATTTCATTTTTAAGTCCCATTGCACCCTGTTGTTCTACTTTAGCTTGTAAACCTAGTTCCTGCGCTGCTTTTTCTAGCGCTTTCGCCGCCATTGGTGTATGTGCTAACCCTGCTGGGCATGATGTAATTGCAACAAAATCCATATCAGTCATCCTCTTTTTATAAAATTTTTTCCGAACTATTGGTTAATACAGTGTAAACATCCTGAACTGTTTGACTTTCAAGTAATGCTTGACGCTCACGGTCATCCACTAATGCACTCGCAAAGTTAGCTAGAATCTGTAAGTGTGCCTGCTCACTATTTTTTGGAACTAGCATAGCAATTACCTGATTAACTGGTTGGTCATCAAATGTCGGCCAATCTTGAATGCTTGTTGTAGAGCGAATGAATAGTACAGCAGGTTGCCGCAGATATTCTGAGATTGCATGAGGAATCGCTATACCGTCCTGCATTCCTGTTGAAGCTTCTTTTTCTCGTTGATACAGCGCTTTCAAAACTGCATCTTCGTTATCTGCAAAGCCAAGTTCAATTGCTTTATGTGCAATAAAGCTAAAAACATCCTCACGTGTTCTAAAATGTTCTTTTAAAAAAATATACTTCTGTTTAAAAATTTCTGTCATATTTGCATTTCCCCTTCACTGCTGTGCTAATGTATCAATAATTTCTTGAGCATTTTGAGCCTTTATTAAGGCCGTCATTCGCTGCCCATCTTGAATCAAATTATAGAAATAACTGTAAATATCATCCATTTGTGTTTCAACCGTGCGATTCAGGGCTACGAAAAATACAATATGGACATTTTCGTGATCCCATTTAATTCCCTTTTTCGACGTCATGATTCCAATCGTTGGTTGCAAAACATGGTCGATATCACCATGGGGAATTGCAAATTTATCGATAATGGTGGATGCAACTTGTTCACGTGCTAACGCTGAATTTTGCATTTGATTATCAACATACCCATACTTTTCTAGCCGATCAGTTAGTTGAATAATCGCCATCTTTTTTTCAGTTGCCTTTGAATTTGTGATAATACCGTTTGGACTTAATAATTTAACAAATGCGTTCCGCGTATACTTTTCTTGACGAATATCTTGACTTAACTTTTCCAATAAGTTGAGTTCTTGGTCATTCAAAAACGGACTGACTTGAATAACCCTCGTACCGCTCATCTTTAACGGGATAGTCGAAATAATAATGTCTGCAGTCACTGTTGAAGTCATCAACTCATTCACAGACAAAGTGCCAACAATCTGAACATCCGGTAGTTTGTCCATGACACGTTGCTTTAGTAACTCCGCCGTACCATAACCAGTGCTGCATACAATTGCAAGCTCAACATCTGGTTTTAAGACCTTTCGGCGCTCAATGAACGATTCAAAGTGCAGTGCTAAGTATGCAATTTCATCCTCAGTTAGCTGTAAATGGTATTGCTTTTCAATCGCCATCGCTAATGCTAGTGCTTGATCAAAAGCGACGGGAAAATACGTTTTAACTTGATTACAATACGGATTCGTAATACTAATGCCATTTTTAATGCGAACCAGCGCCGGACGTAAGTGTAGCGTTAGATTACGTAATAACTGATTATCATAATCCGTTAGCACGCTACGTAGCCAGTCGACTATCGTTCGTTCAACTAAGCCGCTTCTATCCAGATCAATGTACCCATCCTCAATGGCCGCGACATGCATATTTAAATAAGCAATTTCTTCATCGGGAATTTCACACTTGAAGGCCACGATAAGCATTTTAACTAATTTGTTGGTACTCGGAGATATTGCCATAGTGCCAAAATTCTGTGTCGTCGTTTGAGTAATAAACTCGCCATTCTTAATTCGCTGAATCGCAATAGTTGTATGGATCAGTAAAGACTCATATTGATATTCATTTACATCAACTTTTAAAATCTTCACAAATTTATTCAGGACTTTTTGCATCTGATTTAAGGTTTGTTTATTGACATATCGTTTCAGGGACTGTGGCACTTTAAATGTGCGTGTCATTTTGCCAGTCTGTTGATTTTGCTTAATCTCTTGTCCCCAATATGACTGTAATAGCTGACCAATCACTCGACGAACATCACTCTCCGAACTATTGAATTTAACACCTTCTGTAGTGGCCGTCAGCTTCAACCCATAATCCATTTTTAAAACATTTAAATCACGTTCCAACGTACTACGACTAATAAAGAAGTGGTCAGCAATATCATCTAATAACACTGGTTTAGATTGCTGTGTCAAGAATGTCATAATGCTAATTCTGCGTTCTTGCTCACTTTGGCTATTATCCTTCAGTATCGGAAACTCAGCCAACAGTCCCTTCGTATTACCACTAAAACGAATACCCTGTCCTCTTTTCCTAACAAGGTGTACACCTTGTTGGTTGACTACCTTTTCCACCTCATTCAGATACTTAGCAATCGTCTTACGAGATGTGCCCGTATACTCCATAATATCTTGATAGTGAACTATCCTTTTTGACAATATCAACTCAATAATCATTCGTGTAAGAGTTGCTGGTGAACTATTCGGCGCCAAATTTATCACTCCCTAACTTTTACAATTCATATGATAATGTAACCGTATACATTATTTAAGCTCATAAAAGTACACTTGTAGCTAGTGTACCTTTCATAAGTTATTATTCTTTGTGCTGTCGGCCATATACTTGAAGATTGCTTTAGAAGTTTAATCTCGAATCCTATTGTGACTAATATTACCCCGATTTTGCGCGTTATCTTACAGGAAGACAAATCATTTACTGAATTAATTAACTATTGATATCAACCATAAAAAAGCAGCGTGATTTCATTATCCTGAAATCACGCTGCTAAGACTATCCAATTACAATATTCCTCAGAACAGTCTAGTATTAACTCTCATTATCAAATGGTGCCTAACTATCTGGTCTCGAATTATCCTTCAATTCAAACTTAACTTTATCCCCCACGAGTTTGACAAATAGTTCCTGGTCAGGCTGAGGATCAAATGGCCCCAAGTCGACAAGAATCTGACCATTATCCGCCACTTCATATCCTTGGTAACGATCGGCAAGCAGATGATAGATTGTTTGGGCTGGTCGCATCCGCTCATCCACCTGAGCGGCCGCCGCCTTCAAGGTATAACCAGTCTGCAATAAATTACTCATCGCGGCTGCCTTGATAACCATTTTCATTGTATACACGCGAGCCTGGCCCGGCTCATCCTCGTTCTTAGGAATAATGTACCCCTTTTTTTGCCAATACCGTAGTTGTCGTGGCGAGACACCAGTCATTCTGCTTAGTTCACTAATGCCAATAGTTAATTGTCCTTTATGAAAAAGCTCACGTAAATCTGCACGCGTCCCGTTAGTCATACTGGCGACTCCTTTCCAAAGTTGCTATTGATATAAATTATAGCATGGAATTTCGTCGCGACCATTAACTCGCTTGGAATTTTCCGTGATTAATTAACTTTTCTGATAATTTGTTTGTAAGTAATCCAGCAATGACTGGGCGGGACGATCCATAATCAGCTGATAATCATCACTTACTGTGGCTAATAGTCCGCGGGCGCCACCGGCATACATCGAGGCCAACATTGGCCCCTCACCATTCTGATTGTACATATCGCTGAAGGCTTGCAAGGACACTGGTCGATACCCGATCAATTTCCCGCTCACTTGACTAAGCACAGTGGCGAGTTCCGGCATCGTGTAAGCTCGGGACTGTGTTAACGTATAGATTCGACCACGTTGTAATAAATCAGGCGTTGTGGCGACTTTAGCAAAAGCGGCCGCACTATCTGCCTGACTGATGAAGCTGAGGGCCCGATCAGCCATTGGATAAACGACGTTGTGCCGTTCAATTAATTCTGGCAAATATGGCACTAACGGATCCGCGTAAAGCGCATTCCGGACCATCGTATAGTTAATATCACTTCCAGCTAATCGCCGGGGCACGTAACCATAAAATGCTGATAATGCAAATGGATTATTCACCTGATCGGCAATGAAACCCATGACTAGGAAATGATGCACATTCGCCTGTTGGACTGCTGCTAAGACGTTCTCAAATTCTTGGACCCGCGAATAACTATCATGACTTTTACTAGGAATATAAATCAGGACATCACTGTCTTGGAAAAATGCGCGTAACTGCTCTGGCTGCTGGTAATCAATAGCCGCAACATGCAAACCTTGTTGTTGGTATACCTGGGCCTTACTGAGTGTATGGACCCCTAAATATAATTCAGTGGTGGCGACTAACGGTCTCATCGCGGCAACAATCTGTTGTCCTAAATGACCAGTGGCACCTGTAATCGCATATTTCAATTTAACTCGCCCTTTCATGTAACTTTATTAGTTACATTTAACTAAATATCGATATATTTGTCAAATAAAGCGGCCGCTTATGATATTAACGTCACCCATTGCCGCCATTAATTCGGAAACATTTCGTCGCTACATCGTTAAAATTAAATACACAGAAAGGGCTACCCTCATTACAAGAGCAGCCCTAAGAAATGCTTTTCTAAAAATAGTTAAGCCCTAATTTGCAACCTGTTGACCAAGGTGCTTCTTTTCAGGCGCCTTCTTAACGTTTTTGACATCATTATCGGAAAAGCCAAACATCCACGTTAACGTAAAGGCGACAATCAAGTCGATAGCAGAGGCAATCAAGAAACCGTAGAAACTAAAATCAAGCCCCTTAGGATTGATAAAGGAGGTCACACCGATCAGTGACCCGGCGAAGCCCCACATGTTAACGTTAAACAGTCCGGTCAAGAAACCACCGACAGCACCACCGATACTTGCAGTAATAAATGCCCGGCCGTATTTCAGATTGATCCCGTACATTGCAGGTTCAGTGACCCCACAGAAGGCTGAGATCGTTGCTGGCCAAGCGAGCTCTTTAATATTAGCAAACTTAGACTTCAGCGCAATTGCTAAGACCGCGCCACCTTGGGCAACCATCGTTGCAGAAACAATGGCATTCAAGTAACTGTGCCCAGTTGTCGTAATATCGTTGACAACAATTGGAATAATCGCCCAGTGTAACCCGAAGATAACTAATACTTGGTAGAAGCCACCGATAATTAAGCCAGAGATGGCTGGACTGAGTTTGTAAATCGCCACAATTCCTGCAGCCAATGCGCCAGACAAAGCTGTAATGATTGGCCCGAGGATGATAATGATGGCTCCAGAAATAATCACAACTTCAAACAACGGTACGAAGATCATCCGTAAGACTGTTGGGATGACCCGCTTGAGCCATGGTTCCAACTTACTTGCTAACCACGCCCCCGCAATCATCGGGAAAATCGAGTAGGTATAGGAGGCAACGTGAACCGGAATGCCAAAGAAGTTCGCATTGATTGCCATTCCCAATAAGTGACCCGTAACCTTTCCGGTTGTTGCCATACTAACAATTGCTGGGTATGTTAAGACCCCACCAATAATTTCCATGATAACCGGATCAGCCCCTAACTTCTTGGCTGCGGTGAAACCAACAAATATCGGTAAGAAGTAGAAGACGGAATCACCCATCGCATTAATAATCACGTAGGTCGGCGTTGTCGCAGAGACGAGGTTGAAGTTCTTTAGTAACGACAAAATCCCCTTTAAGATCCCAGAAGCTGCCAACAACCCAATCACTGGAATCATGGACCCCGTAATAACACCAATCAAGCTGCTAAAACCGTGTTTGACCTTCTGCCACGGCGTCATTTTCTGCCACGCTAACCGGTTCGCTTCCTTCTCCATCGCAACAGTCGAAGCGTCAGCATCCCCAAAGCCTGCGCCTAGTTGACCCACGATTGCATCATACACGTCGGTCACCGCTGGCCCAATCACCACCTGGTACTGACCACCTGCCTTTGCAACATCGATAACGCCCTTTAGGTTTCGGATTGCCTCGTCATTGGCCTGCCCTTCGTCCTTTAAGTAAAATCGAACCCGGGTAATGCAGTGAATCACGCTTTTCACATTTACCGGTCCACCAACTTGAGCAATGATTTGAGTCGCCAATTCATCGTACTTGCCGCCCTTACCCTTAACCACCGATGCTTCGGCAACGTGTTCTTTCAATTCAACAACAGCACCGACGACCCCGGCACGGACTTCACCCAGTTCGGGCATTAGTTTGGTAACCATATCCGCCGTATTCGTTACGGCCATGATTACCGTGGTATCCTTGTTCGCACTAGTAATCGCCGCTAAATCCATCACGGCCACTTTTTCGCCGGCCTCGACCGTATCACCAACTTGCACGTTAACTTTAAACGGTGGCCGATCTGCTAGTTCGACCGTATCGATACCAAGATGAACCAACACTTCCAGACCATTGTTCCCCGTAAAGCCAATCGCGTGCAGACTCGCTGCAACCATCGTTACTTTACCACTGATTGGTGCAACGACCTGTCCATCTGTCGGTTCAATACCAAATCCTTGCCCCATCATCCCTTGTGAAAACACCGGATCGTGAACCGATTCGAGTGGCACTAACTGTCCTGCAACCGGCGTTAATAAATGCACTTGCTTCATAGCGATTCTCCCCCTTTGACTAATCAATAATCGCGTTGTTAACAAACTAATTTCGGACACTGGTTGTTATAAAATCACTAATAATTGCCAATCCATCCAGTGACCAACTGTCAGGCCCTCCTAACTAATCAAGTAACGTCCTTAACCATAAAAGCGCTTTCTTTTATAAACATAATAATAGCCGCCCCTATTAAGTCGGTCAATAAAACCCGATTAAAATAAGGCGGTTCACTTGAATTTAGGAACTTATTTAATTAGTTTGCCAAACTTTGTGAAGCAAGTGTTAATCGTTGCGTTGCAAGAAAGGACCGTTCGAAATCAGCCGTCGTTTTGACCTGTTTACCGAAATCAACAATCAGTGCGTGCCACTCCCAAGCCGTCGTTAAATCATAATGCCACGCCTGCATAATCAGTTGTTGGGCCTTTAAGTAGTTGCTCGGTAACGGTTGGTTAAGCCAGCCGAATAGGCGCCGCAAATACGTGTCAATAATGATCGTTGGCTGATGAAAAACGTACATGCTAAAGTAGTCAGCCGTTTCATCGCCAATACCGCGCAGGGCGATTAGTTCACGCCGCAATTGTTCTGCTGGCAAGGCTCGCATCACGGTCAAGTCAAAATCATACTGTCCACACCACGCTGCTAAAGCTTTTAAAGTTGGAACTTTGCGCGTATAGAAGCCCGCGGGTTTGACTAAAGTCGTCAGTTCAGTATCAGTCAATGCTAGTAACCGCCGAGGCTCAAAGTCAGTGGCTGCTTTTAAATTAGCCAGTGCGTAATCCACGTTGCGCCAGTTGGTATTCTGAACGAGAATACCGCCCCAGAGAATCTCCCAAGGCGTCTCGGCAGGTGGTATTCCGGCTTGGAGCCAGTGCCGGGGCCCCATGGCAGCTAACATCTGCTGATACAGTGTCTCAATGGTCATTGTTAGCCCTCCTCACATGAATTGGTTAATGTTGAGACCAATAATTTGATCTTACAAAAAAATAGTCGTAACGGCAAAACATCAATCCGCTACAACTATTGTTTACGCTTGTTTATTAGTCATCTGCCACCGTACTGCGCTTAACAGCTAGCACAATGTCAGCCTTCCGATTTTCAGGCTTGATCTTTTCTTCAAAGTCCAATTCGGCATCCTTAAACAGGTTCTGAATCTCAGTATTAACTAACGACAAGTCGCGTGAATCCCCAGCTTGTTGGCGAATATAGACCACATATTGATCTGGTAATTCTTCAAGATCATATTCCACATCTTCGTCATTCAAAATAACATAAATCAACTTACGTTCTTTGTTCATTTGAAACTTCCCCTTATCAATTATTTTATCCGAATTAGTCGTTTGCGGCTAACTGGTGAGCAAACTTAAGGTAGTCAGCCACACAATGGTCTAACCACTCAACGACCTTATTGTCCGTAAGGTCCCCATCGGCATTCATCTTGTCCTGCACCGCGCTCAACAAGAATTCATTTCCAGGCAGAATCTGCATCCCAACTCCGGGTGAATCTAAAACTTGCCGTAAATGACTCTGCGCTCGCACTGTCCCCAAGGGTCCCATTGTGGCCCCTAAAATCATAGCTGGTTTCCCAATTAACGGTCGTTCAACACGCGATAGCCAATCAATCGCATTTTCCAAGACACCTGGAACACTATGGTTATATTCCGGTGTCACAAAAATGACGCCATCCGCGTCCATGACCGTCTGCTTAAAGGCTTGCACCTCCGCGGGGGCTTCTAGCTCGATATCCTGATCATAAAAAGGCAACGCGCCCAAGTTAGGAATCGTGACATCCAGTTGATCGGCATACCGTTTCTGAACAAACGTTGCTAACTTACGATTATATGAGGAACGTCGAATGCTACCGACGAGTGCGATAATCTTCATCGTGTGAAAAACTCCTTTAAGTTGTAATTACTTTTAGTATACCCCTTTTTGGGCAAATAGTCGGAACCGGTTACAAAAAACCAGCTGCTTTCATCAAAATTTTAATCTTAACTGCTGAATATTCAGTCAGTTTAGCAATTCCAGTCCCCATCCGCGTAACTGCCATTATCTTAAGTCTAATTTTAAACGAGGTGAGACATTCATTAGCGGGCCTGATTATTGCTTGCTCATCGAAATAACTACCAGACATAATAATCGAGGCAGTGCTTTATCGCCATCACAGGATTAATAAACTTTCACAAATGTTTCTTAACTTTTTTCAAAACCAAACGTCCATTGTTAGTGTGATGAATAGAGTCTGCTATACTATTGATTAGAGAAATTGATTGGGGGGTTAATCGTGTATTATCGTGGTGAAGCACTTGACTTTTTGAATATGCTACATACTACAGGTGCCGCGCCATTAATGCGTTCGCGAATCGTTTTTTCCAGTCAGATCGACGTGGAACGCTTAAAGGCTGCCGTGCTCGCTTCCGCACAAATCGTACCCGAGATTTTCGGTCATTATCAAGCTGACCGTAATCGTTTCGTTGTTACTGATCAACCAGTCAACCAAGTTATTCAGGAAGTTCAAAGCCCGTATAGTCCTGAAAACACTGATTTTGATTTTACGAATAGTCCGCAACTACGGTTATTTGTCATTCATCACGGTGACTACGATGTCTTACAAGCCTTTATGAGCCACCTACTAACGGACAATCGTGGGTTTAAAGAATATCTGTACCTGCTCGCACAAGCCTACAATTATGCCGATCTCACGAATTTGCATAATGAACGGCGACTACGCCCAGTTATCACTAAGTTGCAACGTCAATTTGCACGGCCACACGGTCATGCACCCATTGTTACCGGTATGGTTAAACTACCCCATTATCCGGGAATTAACTTGCGGCACGGTGGTCACGTAATGCTCAGTAGCACGCAATTCATGCGCGTCCGACGAGTGGCTAAGGCCCAAGACGTCGGTATTAGCGAGGCCATTTTGGCGGCATACGCTAAAGCACTCCAAGTTTTAACTGGTCATACAACCGTGACATTGCCGTGCCCAATCGACCTGCGCCGCTTCACGACTGAAGATGCGAACGTCACCCAAATCGCTAATTTAACCGTCAATGTTTTTCTGACAATCAAGGTAGATATTGATGCACCTTTTAGTGAGCTCGTCAATCAAGTCCACGACTTGTTAACGGTCGAGCGTACGCGGGTCGCCTTCCTTTATCGACTTAGCAATTTACAGAAAATGAACCATACAATGCCAATCACGGTCATGCGTAAAATGACCAAACGCTGGTTACCACAGCCTGCGCTCCGGTATACCAACTTTGGTGTCGTCGACCAGGAACGGCTTAAATTTCATGACTTGACGGTCGTCAATTGCGTCTTCTCGGGTGCCTTCCAGTGCTCACCCGTTATGGAAATTGCCGCCAGCACGTTTGCCGGAACCTGTACATTGAGCTTCAATAGCACCGGGTCCGAACGTGACTACCAGTTATCCATGAAAATCCTGGAAAACATTCAAGCTCAACTGCTAGTGTGGGCACAAGCAGATGCTCAAGTAGCCACAACTGATAATGTGACGTTGCGCCACCAAGCATAATTAAGTCAATTGATAGGCCTTAAATCTGTCTCTTATACACATCTCCGAGCCCACGAGACTATGATGGCCATCTCGTATGC
>NZ_JAKZEQ010000149.1:0-302 GCF_022549155.1 Lactiplantibacillus sp. ME-2 | reverse complement strand
TGTTCGAATGGCGGACATGTGCGTACCCAACTTTTGGTGAATTCGTCATTGTTTTTCATAAACAATAACTTTGTCAATCAACTGTCAGGGTGAAAATGATATTGAGATAGCTCACTAATCCTGAATTGGTGTAGTGAGATTTAAGCTCTTGACAGAGGGCTTAATACACCTAACGCTTTGTTTAATCAAAATAGCCAACGACAAATTGTACCGAGTTCGGTGGTCGTTCATTAGCCATTCGAGCGGGTTCCCGACTGGAGGGGCTGGGTGACAATGCTCAGTAGCCAAATTATTCTTAGCTG
>NZ_JAKZEQ010000148.1:0-314 GCF_022549155.1 Lactiplantibacillus sp. ME-2 | reverse complement strand
CCTAAGGTCACTCTGTTTAGCAATAATGACTTCAGCGTTAATCATTGCCTGAACTGATTGAGCAAAGTTGTTACCAGTATAACCACCATCGGCCATTACTCGTTGAACCAGGTCAAACTGTGATTTGTTTAACGCCAGTAGCGCATTGGCGCCATCACGCTCAGAAACATTGGCGGTTGTCACATGGACTGCCATCGGCAGCCCATTGATATCTACAGCAAGATGGCGCTTAATCCCACTCACCTTTTTACCACCATCGTAGCCACTACTTTCAGCAGGATCGGTATTCTTGACACTTTGAGCATCTAGAATGA
>NZ_JAKZEQ010000147.1:0-315 GCF_022549155.1 Lactiplantibacillus sp. ME-2 | reverse complement strand
GTCTAATAGCCGCTTCTTGTGACAATTCTGCCACTTTTGATGATAGTCATTATCTGCTTTGCTTGGGGAATAATTACCTGCACAACGTTTTAACTCCCGTGAAATAGTGCTTGGATTTCGCCCCAGCCGTAACGCAACAGCCCGGATAGATAACCCCTTAGCTCGTAAAAACATAAGTATTTCACGTTCTTTTATAGTAAGATGTTTATAGCTCATACCGGATACCTCGAATTGTTTGATTTGGTCGTTAAACATATTCTACCCGGTATGGGTTTATTTTTTTACTTTGTGTTGCATTTCAATTGTAAATTCGCC
>NZ_JAKZEQ010000146.1:0-317 GCF_022549155.1 Lactiplantibacillus sp. ME-2 | reverse complement strand
TTTTGCCATGACCCGTGCGATTCGAGGTTGTTTTCGGCCATTAGGTAGATACCGGCCTCGTCACATAATTGATACCAAGGTAATTGATCAGGATAATGGCAGGTCCGATCGGCATTGATATTGTTAGCTAACATGGTTTGGATATCAGCGCGCATATCAGCCATACTGATAACGCGACCGGTGTGGGCGTTCCATTCGTGCCGGTTAACCCCGTTGATCACCAACCGTTTATTGTTGACGTAAATGACTTTGTCATCGCGCAGCTCGACCGTCCGGAACCCAAACTGATATGGGACGACTTCCAAGAGTTGGTGATC
>NZ_JAKZEQ010000145.1:0-331 GCF_022549155.1 Lactiplantibacillus sp. ME-2 | reverse complement strand
TAATACATTGGGACGATTGTTGAACGGATCATTGTACTAATAATTCGATTAGTGATTGTGACGACGAAAAACCAAAGAGACTTGGTTCTCTTTGGCTTACTTTATGTAGTTGATGCATGACTTCAATCCCACTTAGCGTTTTTAGCGCAGTTCGTAGTGATTGAAAACCGCTTGATTTTACTAAGACGTGTTTAATTAACCGATGATCTTGTTCAATCAAATTATTACGATATTTAGAACATTGGTGATTTGCTTTCACCAATAAGCCATCTTTAATTACTTGTTTAATAGCCTTTAAAGTGCCAGCATATTGATCAGTAACCAGACAATC
>NZ_JAKZEQ010000144.1:0-334 GCF_022549155.1 Lactiplantibacillus sp. ME-2 | reverse complement strand
TTGGTAAGTTCGCCGAGCAATGACAATTTTTTTAAAACTTGTTCCAATAAAGAATCAGCCGTAGGCTCAGCTTTAGTTGACCAAATTTTGTAATAGTTGTAAACTGACCGCCATTCTGGGAAATCACCGGGGACTTGACGCCATTGGCAACCGGTTTTCAAGACATATAGGGCCGCACAGAAGACCTCGTAGAGGTCATATTTTCGAGGCTTAGTTCGCTTACGAAAATTTTCTAAAGCTGGTCGAATTAATTCAAATTGTTGCCGAGTAATATTGCTGGGATAATTTGTCCAACCAGCGGCTTTGTCATATGAAAGGTCGTTGACATCAAACG
>NZ_JAKZEQ010000143.1:0-337 GCF_022549155.1 Lactiplantibacillus sp. ME-2 | reverse complement strand
CAGTAGCGGCATTAGTATTCTTACGGTTAACCAAAATCTGAACACTCGATTGGTATTTAGGCGTAATTACAAAGAAGGTCAACCCTGCGGAAACTATCAATCCCACCACCGTAAAACTGACAATTGCAAGCCAGTACTTACGGACAAGCCGGATAAAAAAGTCAAAACTTACTGTTTGATCCATCATTCACTCTCCAAAATTAACAAGATTAAAACACGTTTTAACTAACGCTATTAAATACAATCTATCGTCAAATATAACATTACATTGGTTGATTTACAAAGGGTTGTCCGTATGATAATGCGCCAATGGAATCCTTTCACGCTTCCCTCAAAA
>NZ_JAKZEQ010000142.1:0-337 GCF_022549155.1 Lactiplantibacillus sp. ME-2 | reverse complement strand
TTGCTTTATGCAGAGAATCTTCATAAACCTGGCAACAAAATTTGAATAACTAACTGTAAGAACTGCGTATCTAAACTGAAATCATTATTTTGATGTTAGGAGTAATTAAAATGGACGAAAAAAGTATTAAAACTAATTGATGAAATGCTCGTTGATCCTTGGCAAGTTGATATTCAAGAGTTGTTTGAAGCTTTTCTCAATGAATCCGACGAAATCAAAAAGAGTTTGTATAATTCCTTATACACTTATATTTTGCAAAAAAGACAAGAAGATATTATTAATCGACCAGGTTTCGTAATCTAGCCCTCTAAGAACGTGTTTAGAATCTTTTCAAGAG
>NZ_JAKZEQ010000141.1:0-347 GCF_022549155.1 Lactiplantibacillus sp. ME-2 | reverse complement strand
TGGATTGAAGTCAATATTTGAGACAGATTTTAAGAGACATTCAGAACCGCGTTTACCTTCCACAGCTCAAATAAATCATTAATCGCGATTAATAACTTATTTGAACCCTGGAAAGCATTAAATCAGGCGGCCATTTGGCTCGTAAGTGTTGCAATTTCAACTTGTAAGGGGGTCTGGTAGCCCAGTGAACTATGAATTCTCTTCCTATTGTAGAAAGCATGCACATATTCAAAAAGGACGGCAGCGGCAGTTTCATAATCTTCAAAGACCGGCACTGGATAAACACATTCCTTTTTGAGGGAAGCGTGAAAGGATTCCATTGGCGCATTATCATACGGACAACCCTT
>NZ_JAKZEQ010000140.1:0-360 GCF_022549155.1 Lactiplantibacillus sp. ME-2 | reverse complement strand
ACTTTGTCAAAGAAAATTTGGCCGATCATCAGAATGTGACAAGCTTATATAACGCGTTCAAAGATTATTTAAATCAGCAAACCGACCTTAAAGTCAGTGAAGTGCCTTTAGCGACGCTAAATGGGGCTAAGGGGTATTTTCAACCCAGCACTAATGAAATCGTCATTGGTGGCGATGAGCCCGACAATGCTTTGAAACTAAAGACGTTATATCACGAATATGCGCATAGCCAGCTACACGGCCTAAAATCAGCCTTTAAAGATCGCCCGCGAGCCTATCAAGAAACGCAAGCCGAAGCGGTCGCATATGTTGCCATGCAAAATATTGGCGTTGATACCAGCAACTACTCACTCGGTTACG
>NZ_JAKZEQ010000013.1:0-69832 GCF_022549155.1 Lactiplantibacillus sp. ME-2 | reverse complement strand
GATCTACACGATTGTCATATCGTCGGCAGCGTCAGATGTGTATAAGAGACAGGGTCAGTGGGCTCAAATACTTCCGTGGGAGCCGTCACTACCACTGAATCATCGGTTTTAGGCGTATTAATTGCCGCAGCCGACACAGCTAATTCAGGAGTAGTAGGTTCAAACACTTCCGTTGGTCGCACAACCGTCGCCGAAGCTGCGGACACCGTGGAATCACTGCCGGTCTGTGACGTGTTAGCCACGACCGTTTGAGCAGCCACGCTCGATGCTGCCTGACTAGTTACCGTTGTCGGGTCAACACTTGAAGCCATCTTCCGTTCCGCTTGACTAAGAACTGCCGAATCACTCGGGTGTTCAACTTGACTCGTGTCCGTCCCACTATCAGAAAGCGGTTGTTGCAAATCAACAGCCGGTAAATCATTAGCTGCTGCATCCGCAAACAATAAGAAGGTCTCGGGCCGCTTATGCAAGCTCGCTTCAATTTCTAAATAATTACGGTCATCGTGATCCTGAATGATACCGCCATTTGTCAGCGCCGCACTAAGCTGGGCTGGTACCCGGGATGGGTGAAAAGTCCCATGGGTGCCACCGTTAAAGAGGGTCGCACTAGTTGCAGCACTGCTACTCGAAGTAGTTGCCTGACTCGTCACCTGCTTGGCGCTAGTTTGACTGGCTGGCCGTTTTGGCGCCGCACTAGGTGCACCAGCAGTCGATTGTGGACTAGCCGATGCCGCTACAGGAGTTGATTGACTGGCCGCTGAATTATTCACTTGTGGTTTGTTAAATCGATATTTCCGGAAAAATGCCGGGCCATCATAATGGTTCATTTTCAATCATCCTAGTTTTTAATATCTGCAAATTAAGCGGTAAATAACGTCTGAGCGCGTTTGAAATCAAATGGCGCACCCACTGGCTGATAATCGGCGGGCAAAATCAAAGCCCCTGGCCGTTGTGGCGCGTTCGGTAATTGTAATTCTCGGCCTGAAACAATCATGCCATCACTCTCAACGCCCCGTAATTCGCCCGGCCAAATAATTAAGCCACTGGGCATCATTGCACCGACCTTGGCGACAACAACCAAAATATCCGCCTGCATATTAGGTGAACCACTCACGATTTGAAGTGGTTGATCCAAACCAACATTCGTCTTGGTAATCTGTAAATGATCAGACTTCGGATGTGCTTCGGCTGATTCCACATAGCCGACCACAAACTTAGGGTCAGTGTCTAAAACTAATTCAGGTTCAAAATCATTGGTTTTTAATAAATTATTTAATTGCTCAACTTGTTCGGCCGTTAAGTGAACTTGACCATTGGCATCTAAGTCGCCTAACGTCTTGGAAACGTCAAAGAAATTATAGCCCAAGGTTTCCCCACTGTCAGCATCGCTAATACGCGTCACATTGGCATGTGTTTCAATCGTTTGGGTGGCCGCATCTGGTCGTAAAATGGTGATTAACGTGTCACCTAATTCGGATGGATTATAACTTGTAATTAACATGTGAAACCCCTTTACTCTCATTTTAGCGTTCAACACTATATTATAGCGTATTTTACTTAAATCATACTGATTAATTATGACTTTTCTTTGTATTCTCGTCAATCATTGGTATACTAAATTTAAATAAAACATTTCCTAGTCAAGTTAGCTGAAAGGAGACGCAACATCATGAATAAACAATTACAATATGGCGGCTTGTTAGCGGTTGGGATGGCTGGTATCGCCGGGGGCTTTTCCGTTGGCGGCCTGTTCAAGCGGTTGCGCCGCCCCACCCCTAACCAAATTCTTAGCCAAGTCAAGCGCGCGTTTTTGAAGGAAGCACCGATTGAAGGCTCGTGGATTGAAATGAAAAAATCCCCATTACAAAAGTTCGCATTGCGCAC
Source organism: Lactiplantibacillus sp. ME-2 (assembly GCF_022549155.1). Classification (NCBI taxonomy): domain Bacteria; kingdom Bacillati; phylum Bacillota; class Bacilli; order Lactobacillales; family Lactobacillaceae; genus Lactiplantibacillus; species Lactiplantibacillus sp. ME-2. The sequence goes on along the minus strand of NZ_JAKZEQ010000013.1, from coordinate 67,948 downwards.
GGATGTCTACTATGGCGGCATTACCCGCTATGAAGATGGTCAGCTGGTACAGTACGAATTTTTGGCCGATGCCAATACTGGTAGTATTTTAGACATTTACCGGCTTTAATAACTCACAATTGACTATCCGCATTAAAAATGAGCTTCTGGAATTAAAATTCTGGAAGCTCATTTTTGATGTTTCCGACAATTACACTCAATTAAAAAACAGCGATCGCCGACGCGTTTCGCTGTTCTCATTCAGTCTATTTTGCTGGGAAAGTTGCAATAATCTTATAAATTGGGCCCGCCGCACTGAACTTCTGTTCATATTCAGTCTCGACGTTATCCTCAGGTGTGGCAACCGCATGCAAGTCTAACCAAACTTGTTCAAATTGCATTCCAAAGTTATTCATGCTCGTTAATGAAAATTCGAATAGCCCCCGGTTATCAGTCTTAAATTCGATCTGACCGTTGGGTTTTAAGACTTCCCGGTAACTGCTCAAAAACGACTTGTAGGTCAAACGCCGCTTTTCATGCCGCGACTTCGGCCACGGATCAGAGAAGTTCAGATATAAGCGATCAACTTCATGGGGTTCGAAAAAGGCAGTCACCGCTTGACCGTCCGCATGTGCCAATTGCAGGTTAGGCAACGGGGCCTCGACTAGCTTTTTCAAAATAATCGCAATCACCGAGGTCTGAATTTCAATGGCAACGTAATTTATCTCAGGATGACGCTTAGCCATTTCAATGATGAACTGGCCCTTTCCACTCCCCACTTCAATCTGGAGTGGCTGGGGTTTGGCAAAACGGCTTTGCCAGCGGCCTTTTAGCTGAGTTGGATCTTCGGTAATAAGTTCGGGATGGGCGGCAATTAACTTTGGCGCCCACGGTTTATTTCTGACACGCATCTTGATTGACTCCTTCTTCATTTGCTTACTCAACAAAATCGCCGCGAATTCCATCTGGGACTCGCGGCGATTTTGTTGCTCGTCGTTACACTTCGTACTGCGATAATTCTTCTAAAAAGATAATTTCATGGTTCATCTGATGATACTGATTCCGATAATAATTATCTTTGATATTCAATAGTAAATTGATCTTAGCATACCAGACCACTCGCGTCCGTAAGGCGGTCGTCATAGTCTCACCGTATTCACTAAGCCACTGTTGCCAATCACTTAACGTGACATATTCGCATAGTAGCATACTAATATCTGACGCCGGATCCGCAAATCGTGCGGAATCCCAGTCAACCAAGTACAGTTGTTGACGATCTGATAGTAACCAGTTCTTGTGGTTAAGATCACCGTGACAAACGCGATAATCAGTGGCCGGTAAAGTGGGTGCGGTTCCTCTTAATTCATCCAGAACCCGGGCCATTAACGGATGGTGCCGTAAATCATCTGGTAAATCTTGTAAGTATTGCTGAATAAAGTCTTGTGGGCGGACACTCTGACCACCGACTTTTCTTAACATCCGGTGAAGCAACTCGGAATTGTGCACACGTGCCAATAAATGCGCCACTTCAGGCAGCCGCATTTGTTGCTTCGTTAAAGTTTGACCATTCAACCACTCTTGGGCTGTCAGCGTATCCCCGCTCGAGATACGCTTCGTCCAGATTAATCGCGGGGTAATTTCTTCCATCGACAGCGCCGCTAGGAACGGCGAGGCGTTTCGCTTTAAGAACAATCGTTGGTGATTTTTTTTGCCCATGAAAGCTTTATTCGTATTCCCATAGATCGGGTAAACGTCCCAGCCATCATCAAGTTCGAAATCCATCAGCCCCACTCCTCTCAAAATTTATTTAATGACTCATTATTATTTGACTTAACAATCACATTTTATAGACGAAAGTTGAATCCGTCAAGTCCTTTTTAACCCTTGATACATCAAGGTTTTAAGCTAATCTTAATTTTAAATACCAAGTAACTAAGAGATAGATTTCAATCACGTTAATGATGAGCAAAATCCCAACTTGAGCTAACGGTGCGTTGCTTAACCAGAACGCAACTAAAAAGATTAATCCCGTCAAACTTAACACGTTTCGCAATAACCGCTGAAAGTTTTTCACCCGTTGTTTAGTTGCCAGCGGATAAATGTGCGTAAAAACTATATTATCGTATTGCTTGTAAAACGGCAACAATTGAAACCCAATCAAGTAAATAAATAAGGCGTCCAACGCCATCGCTAACCAACCATGCCCACTAAAGTACAGTAGCACCGCACCAATAACTGTCAAACGAACCACTAACCCGCTAAATTCCGTGCCGCGCAACATGCCACGTGTATATAGGTAGCCAAACGCATGCTGCTGGTCCTTAGGTAACCACCGTAGTAACCAATCCAGGTACCGACGACGTTTGACACTGCCTTGCACCATTGGTACATCCGTAAATAAATTAAAGAATCGATAAATCCCTAACATACGGTTGGCTTCGGCTTTGATGTCGTCACGCCAAGCAATCACCGTGGTCGACCAAATTCGTTGGTGCAAATAACGTTGTCCCACCGCAATCGCGATGGCCATTGCGGCACTCAACCACGGCGTCACTAATAGTCCCACTGCCAACGTGACGAACGCGCCGGCCCAGTTCAGGGGGCGCAACCACCGCTTCATGCTTGGCTTCACTTGATAGAGATGCGTCACGCTCAGCGTTAACTGGGCATCCTTTAACGCCAACTGGGTGATGAGTAACGCCAGCAACGACCAGCCCGTCATCTGATCAACGATCATGAGCAACGGCACGGTCAAGCCAACAAAAATCACTTGGACTGCTTGCGCCAACCACCAACTGTAGCGCCACGCTTTCACGAAGTACGCATGCACATCCCGTTCACGTGGTAACAGGAAAACGGTATCGGCCGGTTCTAATAACGTTGCGATATGACTGACACTTAGGCCCGCCCATAATAAGAGACCGAGCACCCAGACGATCCACGTCTGCTGAGGGCCAAGCGTCTTGAGCCAATTGGAATAAGCCAGCCCGAGTCCGCCGACAAAAAACATTAATGCAATGACAAAGTGATCATTGAACACCAATCTTAGGTAGCGCAACATCCGACGCAGATGCCGCTGCAACCGCGTTTGAAATAACTCATTCATCACGGGTCACCCCGGTCAATGAAAGATAAATATCGTTTAACGACTCACCCGCATCCGGATAATTCGCTTTGATTTCAGCAAAAGTCCCCTGTGTCTGTACTTCACCAGCATGCAATAATACAAACTTATCACAAGCTTTTTCAGCCGTGTCCAAAACGTGCGTCGACATAAGGACAGCGGCTCCCTGTGCTTTGACTGTCGCAATCAATGCCAACAAGTCGTGCACCGCCAAAGGATCCAGTCCTAAGAAAGGCTCATCAATAATGAACAACTTAGCGTTAGTGATGAACGCACAAACAATCATGACTTTCTGTTTCATTCCCTTTGAGAAGTTCGCGGGGAACCAATCCAACTTGTTAGCCAATCGGAAAGTTTTCAATAAGTCATGAGCCCGTTGCCAAGCCTGTTCTTGGTCTAAACCATACGCCAGCATCGTCATTTCTAGATGTTCTTTTAATGTTAACTCTTCATATAAGATAGGTGTTTCTGGAATGTACGCAATTTGGCTTTTATAGCTTTGAGGATCTTGTGCTAATGTCACGCCATTGAGCGCAATTGATCCTTTCATGGGCGTCAACAAACCGATAATATGATTAATGGTCGTTGACTTACCGGCCCCGTTAAGTCCGATCAAGCCCACTAATTCACCGGGCTCAACTTGAAAACTAATATCTTTTAAGACGGGAATTTGCGAATACCCACCAACTAAGTGTTGTACCGCTAATGTCATAACGTTAACCTCTTTCTGTGTTGGTATAAGTGCTCCCATTATAGCATAGCCATCACGACACCCTCTATTTGGTTAGCTCATTGATCCCCGACTTTACCGAAACTTCAGTAATTTGTCGTCACTCAAGCTACCTAGTTTTGATTGCCGCAACATCGATAGTGTATAATGAACCCAACTAATAAATAAAGAAGGTTATCACATGACAGCTTTTGAACCAAAACTCGATGACGATTGTATCTTTTGTAAAATAATTAAGGGTGATATTCCGAGCTATACCGTTTATGAAGACGACATGGTCAAAGCCTTTCTTGACATCTCGCAAGGTACTCCTGGTCACACCTTAGTCGTACCGAAGACGCACGTTGCCGATATTTTCGGTTACGATCGTGATCTTGCCAGCATCGTGTTTGCGCGGATTCCTGAAATCGCCCGCGCTATCAAAGCAACTGACGAGAATATCATTGGCATGAATATCGTTAACAATAATGGTGCGGTCGCTTATCAGTCCGTCTTCCACTCCCATTTTCACCTCATCCCCCGCTACAGCGATAAAGATGATTTTCGGATGATCTTTAAGGACAACGCCAAAAAATATGACGAAACCGACTACACTCGCTTACAGAACGCCATTAAAACTGAATTAGCTAATTAGGAGGTCTCCCATGGCAAAGTTTATTCGTAACAGCCTGATCGGTCTGGGTCTCAGTGCTGCTACCTACATGTTGATCAATCAGAAAACACCTAAAGCGCTCTACACAGACATCAAAAGTTACGTGCAAGACGTTTTAGATGCTGCTGATAACTTACAAGACGCACGTGAAGAGTTTAGCGATGCCCAGAGCAATCTCAGTGTTCAAATGGCCCACGCTGCGGAAGTTTTTGATGACATTCAGACTGAATTGGATAAATTTCAATTTAAGATTGAACCCCACGTAGCCATCATGAAAAAACGTGCGGATCACTTACAAGACACCTTAGACCATTTAACCAAGACAACCGACTGAGCAAGTAATCATGAGGTCGCATTAGGCCCACGATTCTTTTGTTTGCTATCTTAACAAGCTGATTTCGTTTAAATTCACTGACGCATTAGGTAGAATTTATGAAGAGGCTGTGAAATCTCTGAAAATTTTGTAAAGATTTCCATATGCATGCAGAAGCTTTAATAGATATGGTATAGTAGTCGTTGAAGTCTGCTAACGCAGAACGATTTCAAGAATAGGATGTGTTTTAGGAATGAAGAAATGGCTCATTGCCCTTGCTGGTGTCTTACTAACCTTCACCTTAGCTGGTTGTGGTAGCAAGACCGTTGCATCAACTTCCGGTGGTAAGATTACCGAAAGCCAATATTACAGTAGTATGAAGGGAACCTCTTCAGGTAAGCAAGTCTTGCAACAAATGATCCTGAATAAGGTGCTCGAAAAGGATTATGGCTCAAAAGTTTCGACTAAGCAAGTGACGAAGCAATATAATACTTACAAGTCACAATATGGTAATTCTTTCTCAACCGTCTTATCGCAAAATGGTTTGACGACCAAGACCTTCAAGGAACAATTACGTTCTAACTTATTATTGAAGGAAGCCGTTAAAGACAAGGTCAAGATTACTGATAAAGCTTTGAAGAAGCAATGGAAGTCTTACGAACCTAAAGTCACGGTTCAACATATCCTAGTTGCCAAATCGGCAACTGCTGACAAAGTCTTAGACGCTTTGAAGAAGGATTCTAGCCAAGCCAACTTTACGAAGTTAGCCAAGAAGTATTCAACTGATACAACGACTAAGAATGATGGTGGTAAGTTATCAGCCTTTGATAACACTAACACGAGCTACTCATCTAAATTCTTAACGGCTGCTTTCAAGCTGAAGAACGGTGAATACACGACTTCCGCTGTTAAGACCAGCAACGGTTATGAAATCATCCGGATGATCAAGAACCCTGGTAAGGGTAAGATGTCTGATCACACCGCTGATTTGAAGAAACAAATTTGGGACAATGATATGAGCGACTCCACTGTCTTACAAAACGTTGTTTCTAAAGTGCTTAAGGGTGGGAACGTTTCAATCAAGGATAACGATTTGAAGGATATCTTATCGTCATACCTTTCAACCTCATCTTCATCAAGCTCTAACTAATTAAATTAATTAAGCCACCCTGACGTTTAACATGTCAGGGTGGCTTTTTGTGTGGAATCATGATTTTAAACGCTTGTTTTTTGAAAACGACTCACGTTATTCGTGAGCGCTTTGCACCAGACCACCGATAAATATATCCCGGGAACGCCTCCCAAGCTACTTAATCACATCCAAACAATTCACGCCGAAAGACTAACCGTCAGCTAGCTGCTCGCAAATTTAGCAGTAAATACCTCAAAATGGGCATTGAGCAGTTTATGATTTAAGGTTTGTTGCCACCACTTCGTATCCACTGTAATATCAGGATGCCAAGCAGCAGTTAAGGCCGCGGTAATCGTGGCAATCGTATCCGTATCGCCGCCAAAGTTAACAGCCGCTAACACCGCTTCCCGTGGCGTCTGGTAGTTTAAAGCTAACCAACATGCGGCCAACAGGATATCCACAACGTAACCGCTAGTCCGAATGACTCCGGCTTTTGTTTGGGCGAAGTCTGGTGAAAATAACGCGCCATATGTGCTCGGTTCACCTAAAAGTGTCATATCCTTGATTGTACTGATTAGCAATTCATGCACCGATACCAGTGCAGCAGGCAACGCTTGTCCCTGATGAAGCACATGCAATACTTCCAAATAAATTAGACTCGCCACAACTGAACGAGCATGACCATGTGTCAACATCGTGTAATTTCTAGTTATCGTCAGTCGATGTGCGACGCTTGTGTCATTCTGCAGAGCCACCGCTAACGGCGCTAAGTACATCAGCGCGCCGTTGCCATTCGCATGCACCGAAGGATCACCGCATTGGCGGGCCGGAAACTGATTGATGGCATAATTCCGAATTGCATGAGCACAAGTCCGACCAATGTCAAGCAGTTCACCACGCGGCGTGTTCGTTCCAAAGCGCATATAGTTCTCAAATCGGGACATGAGATCATCATAATCACCACCGCTAACCAAATTCTCAATCAATCCTAAACTCATCGATGTGTCATCAGACCAGCTCCCTGCTGGCTGTTTCCAAAAGTCACTTGCGACCATTTCCGTAATTAACGGATAAGTTCCCCGTTGACGATTTTCCGCGGGCAACCCTAATGCGTCCGCTACTACTGACCATCGTAAGCCATTGATAATTCCCGCTCGGCGCACGCCCATCACTCCTCCCGTTAGTTAACCGATTCTTTATTTATTCATATGACTTAATTATACGCCATTACACCTAGTGCTGGCACATCAACACTGTCCTACATCACGTGGCCTAATTGATAAGCTAATACTAATCAATATTCATCAAAATATATGCATAAAAATAGCCGAAGCCTAATAGATTATGCTAGCCTTATAGCAACGATAAATGCAAGCCAATCTTCTGGCCAGGAGTTGATTATCGTTACCAAACATTTGTTGATCACCGCAGGCACGGACAACCAAAAAGGAGCGATCCATCATGAAAAAAACAGTGCTTACCGCGACCATGTTGTTAAGCTTACTAGGAATGCCCGCCGTCATGGCAACCGCCGATTCAACTGCGAACACAACTACTAATTTGGAATTGACAGAAAATACTGGACCAACTATCCCAGTAGATCCCACTAACCCGGCCAATCCACAAGTTCCAGAAGATCCAGACAATCCAGCTACTGGTAATACTGGTGCTCTAACATTAGACGTGGCTCCTCGAACTTTCGACTTCGGCTCCGTTCAAACTTATGCCGCCGAACACACTTATAAGGCCACGACGACCACTAATGGGCAACAATATTTACAGGTCACCGATAACCGTGGGACCGATGAACAGGGTTGGACCGTAACCGTCGAGCAAGATCAAGATTTAACCGAAACTAGTGGAAGTTCACCGCATGTTTTGACCGGTACCACCATCCACGTACCAGCTGGGATTGCACGTAATAGTCTGGCAACTGACCCTACGGCGGTCGATACCAACCTGACGACTACAGCTGCCGATGTTACCAATACGAGTGGTGCCGTGACCGTTTTTAATACAACGGCCACTACCGGCGCTGGTAAAGGCACTTCGGTTAAAGTTTGGGATCCAAGTGATGTCACTTTGACGATTCCCAAAAACACGGCCAAACCAGGAGCCTACAGCAACACTTTGACATGGACCTTGACCGCTGCTACCCCTAGCTAACCATAAGGAGGGATTGCCATGTTTAACCGCTTTTGTCTTAGTACGGGGTTAGCGATTTTAGGGTTAATGGCAACCAGTTTGACGGCTATCGGGGCAACGACTAATGGTACCGTGACTTTTCAAGATGATACTAGTGCCACGTCCCCAGTCGATCCCACTAGTCCCAACGTCCCGTTGACAACCACCGATCCGAATAATCCGGCAACTAACAATACCGGAACATTGACCCTCGATGTGGCCCCCAAAACTATCGACTTTGGTACCGTCACCACGTCCAACGCAGCCAAAACTTACACTGCAATTGGCAACTACAATCAATATCTACAAGTCTCGGACAAACGCACCACTGCCAACGGCTGGCAAGTCAACGTTAAGCAAGACCGGACGTTAACTAACGCTAGTAATAATCACGTGCTGACTGGTGCGGTGATTCACCTACCCCAAGGAACTGCGCGTAATTCGCTAAACGAGCCCGCCTCAGTAGCCGATTCCAATTTAGTTGTTGCCCCCAGTGTAAGCGTCACCACCGCTGACCAAGTCGTTTTCAGTGCCCCCAACCGGGCGGGTGTTGGTAAAGCCACTTCCACAAACACTTGGAACGCGGGTGCCGTGACCCTTTCAATCCCCAAGCTGACAGCCCAAGTCGGTAACTACACGAACAACTTAGTTTGGACGTTAGTCGCCGCTACCACTAACTAGGAGGTAATCATGAAAAAATTGATGTGCTTATTCGGCGTAATCGGTGGCTTGGTTTTCATGAGTTGGACCTCACCAAGCGTCCAGGCCACCGCTACCAATGCCGAAGTTCAATATAGTGTTAACAAAATCAGTCCCGGCCAAGAAGTCGATGCTAGCAGTCCGTTTTTCGACCTTAAGGCCAAGGCGGGCACCACTCGTAAAATTCAGGCGCGGGTCTATAACCCGACTGACCAATCAATTACGGTCAAGACCCAGCTACTCACGACATTTACGAATGATTCAGGCCAAATCGCTTACACCCAAACAGCCAAACGATACGATGCCAGCTTAAAATATCGTTTTGATCAAATTGCGACTTTGGCAGCCGGTTCCGATAAAGTCACGGTCCCCGCCAAAAGTAACCGGGTCGTCAGCGCCACAATCAACATTCCCAAAGGATTCGATACCGGTGTAATCTTAGGCTCATGGTACTTCGAAAAAATGGGGCAAGGCGCGAAAAAGGCATCCAAGGGCGTCAATATTAACCAAAAATATAGTTATGCGTTAGCGGTTAAACTGACGGCCAAAGAAATTGCACAGCCTAAGTTGACTTTGGGGACGGTCACTCCCGGATTACGCAACTATCGCAAAGTCGTGCTCGCGACCATTCGGAACCCAGAACCAGCAGTGGTCTCGCAATTAAAACTGACCACTAAGGTCACGAGAAAAGGCAGTTCCAAGGTACTCTATCAGAACAGTAGCGACAACTTGATCATGGCCCCCAATTCGAACTTCACTTACCCCACTTTTTTAGACGATCAAGTCATGCGGGCGGGTGATTATACCTTATCCGTCACCGCAACGACTAACGACTCCAAATGGGCCAAAAAAACTTGGCATTGGTCCCGGGACTTTAAGATTACGACTGAACAAGCACGTCAAAATAATCAAAAAGCCAAGAATGACCCGGCCGCCCCCATCAGTATCTGGTGGTACGTCCTAATCGTCATTGTAATTGCTGGCTTATCCGCCGGAATCGTTTATCTAATTATGAAACGACACAATCGCAGAACCTAAATAAGCAGTTAATTTTAGATTATCTTCTAACTTGGTACTCAAACAAGGAGGTTATCGTTATGGCTAAATTCAGGCGGCTAGTTTTACTATCATTAAGCCTTGGACTAGCCCTCGCTGGTGGCTGTCGGAGTCCCGATGCCCTAGCGGCTACCCCAACTGACACTAGTGTGACATTGACCGACTGGCAAGCCGGGACGGCCCTGACAAACTTCCAACACCCCCGTCCCTATCAATATCTAGCGGTGCCCAACATCATCGCCACTGCTAATCAACAGGCTTCGACTCAGACACCATCATCCGCGGCAATACGTCCAGATCAATCAGTGCTACCACAAACGAATGAAGCCCGCCAACTGTTAGTCTGGTTAGGTCTGTTGACAGCTATCTTAGCCGGTTGGCTCGGGTGGCTCATGCAACGCCGAAGGGAGTGATCAATTTGCAACGACCACGAAGATTAATAACGGCTTGGCTCGGGTTACTCGTTCTCTTAATGAGTCTACTCGTTGTCAACGGCGGTGCCATTTATGCGACAGCGACCACCACGGCCACACCAATCAAATTCGAGAAACCACCCACGGAATTAGTGATTGGGCAACCTTTTACACTTCAGTTGGCCGTACAAGGTTCCCAGGAACACCAAGTCATGGTCGCTATTCCTGAGGCCCTCACCGTTGACCAAACTAAAACCCGGCAAGCCAACAGAGCGAGCCTCGCTGAGCTGGATTTTGATGCTGACAACCGGAAACTAACTTTGACGCCATCTGATCAGACAGCCAGTACCACGTTCGATTTGGTATTGAGTGCCAGTGAAGCGAAAACCTACAAAGTGACCGCGGAAGCACTGATTACTGGGCCAGCATTAGCGACCACTACCGCTTCAGCTGTCGCCAGTAGTGAAAAACCGACGACCCACACCATGACCGCTGAACCAATAACTTTCACCGTGGCCGCGGGCTCCGCAGTCGATTCACCTCCTGAAGAAGCCGGCACTGAATCAGCACGTGAGGTCAGCAATGATGCCGAAAGCACCTCTTCGGCCAGTCAAGACCCGACCACTGACGATTCGTCAGCAACAGCAACACAAGCGGCTACCACGAAACGTGATGACAACAATGCCACAAGCAAATCGTCCGAACAGTCGTCTAGTACCACCGCGACATCGGACCCGACTGCTGACAACGACACTACTACTAGTCGCACAGCGCAGGCTGATTCGGAAGTAGAACGGACACCGAAAGCGACTGCCACCAAAGCCGCTAATGATATCACGACCGCCGCAATCGTGGTCAATCCAGATGGTAGCACGACCGTCTCAACTTACGATGATTTAAAATCAGCGTATACCAATACCGCCGTCACGACGATTAAATTGGGGGCCAACATTACCCACACGTCAACAAGTGCTACAGAATTAGGCACTCGTACCACCAGCCTGACCATCGACGGGCAAAATCACAGCCTTGATCTCGGCATCGGTAACTTCACATTGGGTTCCACAACCACGGCCCAGACAATGACAGTAAAAAACTTCAGTAGTATTCGTGGCGCAATTGCGAGTGGAACAAGTAGTGGTGGCGCCGCCGGAATCATTCAAAGTGGGACCGATGGTGGGGCTAATGCTGGTGGAGCTCGTTGGACGATTACAGTGACCGATTTAATCACTACCAGCGACGTTTACCGCCTCGTCAACGCTCCTGGTAATCAAATCAATGTCAGTGGCGCAGTCACCGCAACAACCGTCGCTGAAAACATGATTACTGGTGGAATGACCTTTGCCGCCAGCAGTACCTACATCGGTCACAAGGCGAATAACAGTGCCGCCAACAAAGCTTTCTTCAACTTCACGGCAACTAGTACAGTTGGGACTGGAGACCGTAAAGTCACTATTGGTAGCGCTGCTAATGTTAACTTGCTAGGTAGCGCATCAGACGCGACTCGGGGTATTTTCTATGACCAGTATGATGCCGTCACGGTGGGTACCAACGCTATCCTAACCGCCAAGATGTACGGTAACGTCTATCGGGCAGAAACAGCAAACACGTTTACCGCCAACGCTGGCAGTAAGGTCACGTTTGAGAACTTAGCCACAACTAGTAGTAATGCGCTCTACTACGTTACCCCGTTGATTCCGCTTGGCAACAACAGTACGTTTACCGTGACGGGTGGCGAGTTGTATATCACTAGTAGTGGCTCAGCCCCTATTTTTGGTGGCTACATGTCCGGTTTGAGCGTCTTGCTAGATTCCCCTAAGGCCTACGACATTAAAAATACGGACTTTGCGCTTCTCGTTCAAACGGGGTCAATCGTCGAGACGACCATTAAAAGTTTCAAAATCACGAACAGTAACCTGAGTATGTGGTCATTGTCCTTATTGAACCTGTTGAGCGCCAGTGTGACCTATCAAGGGATCACCGCCATCGAACAGAACGGGGTCCTGATTACCAACAGCGGTAGCGTCTTACCGGGACTACTCACCTTCTCGGCTGCGCGCCGAATTGCGAACACCCTCTCATTACCGACTGTGCAATTCAGCTCACCGTATACGAGTGACTTGAACGCCCAGCTCGTCACCAATGCCGACAAGAAGGTCCGCGTTCGCGTTATCACCGGTTATACAGAATCGAATGGCACACAAACGCCGATTTACGCTGGAACGGGCACGGCAACCGTCAAGTTAACAGATGATCAAGGCGCAACGCAAAGTGGTACGACTGACAGCAGCGGTTACGTTAATTTCACCTTAGATCATTTTCCAACGGCCGGCACGACTATGACAGCTCAAGCAACGACCACCTATACTTCAGATCCTGTCACCATAACCGTCCAAGATAAGACGCCACCGACGCCGGTAACCGTTAAAGATGGAAAAATCGTTGCCGACCAAAAAACGATTGCCAGCGGTTCCACGACGACGGCTGGTAACACACTTCGTTACACGGTTAACGGGACCTCCGCAGCTGATAGCAACGGCAATGCCATCACAGCAATCGCTGCCAGTGATGGGAGTTGGTCCCTTGCGATGCCAGCCACTAAATTAAAAGCTAACGACGTCATTCAGATTTTTGTGAAAGATAGTGCGGGGAACGAAAATCCGGTCACCAGTACAACTTATCATGATGCCACGTTTGCCGCCGCTACCCAATACACCGTCGCACCGGCAATCGGCCCGACAGCACCAACTGAGCCCGAGCACCCTGGTACGACCAATACCAGTGGAAGCGAAAACACTGGGACCGATAATACGGGCGAACTTCGTTTAGACTACGCGCCCAGCCAATTTAACTTTGGCAGTGTCACAACAAGTATGCAGCCTAAAACTTACGCCGCCCAGACAATCAACGGTGTCGCGAAACAGTGGCTCCAAGTTTCGGATAATCGGTTAGCAACTCACGGTTGGACCGTCACTGCCCGTCAGAACAGTCCTTTTACTAGTACTAGTGGCGCCCAACTCACCGGCGCGAAGTTACACATTCCTGCCGGGCAGACCTATAATGAACGCGCTACGGGCCAGCTCAAAAGCTGCGCGGTCGATCTCACAACCGCCGAACAACCCGTCTTTGCAGCCCCAGCAACGGCCAACGTGGGGAAAGACCTTTCAACCAACGTCTGGCAACCCACCCAAGTTCAATTGACCGTTCCTGGCAACACCGCCCAAGCGGGCCAAACCTATAACACAACCGTAACTTGGACGCTAACGGCTAACGTGACGAACTAACGATTAAATATGCCAAACTGAGGCTCCTCGGCCGTACACCTTAAGTACTGGCCCCAACTCTAGCAATTGGAAGCGCGACTTCAAAGCACCATTAGACCACCACAATAATTGTCGATTTCATCACTTAAATTTGACCGTCGCTGGATTGCCCATCATTATTGATGACGCGACGGTTTTTTCCTGTGAGTTCCTAATGAGCTAATCATCAGTAACCACTAGTTTTCCATGTCATATACTGAGCTTAAGCAACACATCAACTTAAAATTGCCAAGTCCGTATAATGGGCTTGGCAATAATCAACCTAGTTAGTGGCTAAAGTTTGTAACGCCTGTAAACTAGCCGTACTGAGTACATCCACCGGCTGGCTTAATCCCGGTTGAAAGAAAAAGTCACCATAGGCTAATTGCTCGAGCGTTGCTCCCATCTGGATTGCGAGCGAAACGGTATTGATGACCGCCGTTAATTCTGCTGTAGACATTATTTGTGCACCTAGTATCCGATGAGTTTTATCATAAAACAACTTAAAATGAACGGTCGCATTCAATCGAGCTGGTGCGGATGCCACCAATCGGGGAACCGCGATGTAAGTTGCTAACACCAGTTGTTGCATACGGACAGCTAGTTGCGTGTTTAGGCCCGTAGCAGCAAAGTAATATCCCGCCGCATTAAGCGCGGACGTTGCCTGAACGCCGGGAAACACAATTCGCTGATCCGTTAACAAGTTATGCGCTAATAACCGACCGGCATGACTGGCCGCGCTGCCTAAAGTGATCCGCTCTTTAGTACCCGTGGGCGTAAACCGAACTTTAGTCGCATCGCCAATCGCGTAAATATCTGGAACACTTGTTTGAAAATAATCATCCGTCTCAATTAATCCCTCAGAATCTAGCGCCAAAGTTCCCCGTAGCCATGCAGTATTCGGTCGATTGCCGACTGCGACAAGGACTAAGTCGGCAGCATACTGACCACGATTCGTTTGTACCGCTGTCACGTGTGTTGAACCTAATACGGCCGTCACCCGCTCTTCCATCTTTAATTGCAGCCCATTCTCAACACTCGCTGCAGCTAAAATTTGCGTAAATTCTGAATCAAGATTGTGACTGAATGGCCGAGCGTTCACATCAATAACAGTTACTTGCTTGCCGGTTTGTTTAAATAAGGCTGCAAAATTCATCCCAATATAGCCGCCTCCAATCACGACCACGTTTTTAATGGCTGCTGACTTAGCGGCCAATTTTAACTCATTGATGCTGGCACGGTTTTGAATCGATCGAACACCAGATAATTCGGCTCCGGGAATCGGTAACTGGATTGGTAACGATCCAACGCTCAATACCAATCGATCGTAATGATCAGTCTGTAATTGCCCCCGTTGATTACGAGCAGTAATCGTGTGGGTCGCTGGGGTAATTCTTGTGACCGTCGTTTGGTCGAATAGAGTCACCTGCTGGGACAAGGCCAACCGCTCTTTTTCAGCATCCGCCGGAGCCCAATCCAAAGCCGTCGCGAATTGCCCGTGCTCGTACCAATGAATCTCATTATCCGTATTAGCTGCTAATAAGCCATTGACCGTTTCGCGGCCGCCATGTGCAGCCCCGACAATAATAATTTTTGCCATATTTTCCGCCTCTGATTACTTAAATTATTGTTAACAACGCTATTTAAGATACACGTTGTCTTTAACTACAACAATCGTTTGGCTACGGAAATCACTATTATTAAGGCACAAAAAGCAGTAAACTGTTTCTAAAACCAATTAGGAGATCTTTTTGTGACCCAACTCAATCAACGTCGACGTGGCAACCGACTGGAAAACGCGATTTATGACACCACCTATACCCTGCTTAGTCAATACGGCCTCGACCAGGTCACTTTTTCACGAGTAGCCACTGCGGCCGCTACCAGCCGCAGTGTTCTTTATCGCTACTGGGATTCGACCTTTGACCTCATCTTTCATACTATTATTCATCAAATACAAAAGACTCCCATTGCACTTACGACCACGCCATTAGATACTGGCAGTCTTCGTACCGATCTCATTCTGTTAGCGCAACGCTTTATCCAACAAACTAGTACGGGGCCTTCCGCTATTTTCGGCTATTGTTTGCCACAGCCTTGAACGCGCAGAACCAGCGCGATCTCACGCAGTTAGTGACTCAAATTGATCATGCCAACTTGACCTTGATCGAGCCACTTCTGACGAATGCACAAAACCACGGTGAACTTCAGATTTGGCCTAACCAAGCCGCACAATTAGTATTGTTTCAACAATTACGGTACTGCGACATCATCAACCAACCGATGAACACTGATCAGCAACTCACCAATCTCATTGATCAAGTCGTTTTGCCGGCATTGCGAGCAAGTGGCGTTGCTAACCGGCATTTTCATCATTAAAGAACCTCTTCCTCACAAGTCAAATAAAGTCTGATTTCCTAGCCCATACTGCGTTGGAAATCAGACTTTATTTTTAATATTGAACCAGCGTCACCCTTAACTAGCCAAAACCAGGCGACGCCCCCCTTTACCGTCTAACAAATTGTAATCTGGCGCTTATTGACGATAATCTGCCCTTCAGCCGCCAATTGTTTAAACTGACGACTCAGGGTTTCGGGAGTAATCCCCAAAATATTCGCCAATTCCTTCTTCTTCAACGGCAATTCAAATTCGATTTGTCCGGATTCAACGGCACAATCGCGCAAATACGCCATCAAACGCGCTTTAGCATCCAGCAAATCTCGTCGCAATTGATTCTTCTCAGCTTCAATCAATTGGTTCCCAAAATTATTGATCATTGCTAATGATAAACTGGCTGATTCACCTAATAATCGCTGAAAATCATCATATTGAATGGAACAGACCCACGCATCACTCGTGGCTTGAATAAATCCCTGATTCTCATGCGGTGCAAATAGCCAGTGTTGTCCGACGACATCACCACTACGCAACAACTCAATAATTTTCTCCTTACCATTAGCAGCTAAGGCATAAATTTTAGCCGTTCCCTCATCTAAAATGAGCATGCCTTCCTGATGGTCGAGTGGCTGACGAATCAACTGCCCTTTTTGATAAAATTTCCGGTGATGGGTCACCGTGATTAATTTGGCTTTCACCGCTGGCGCTAGCGGTGAAAATAATGGTGAACGACTCACACAATCCATTTTTGAATGCATAATTTCTCCTTTTCTTGATCTATGTCAATTTTTATATGATTAGACTAGCATATACTGACCATATAATGAAGAACTGGAGGAATTATTCATGACTAAAAAATACGTTGCTAACATCGTCCCGCTGAACGCCGAAGGAATCGGTACTGCCCCACACGGCACAGCGACTTTCACTGAAACTGGTAACCAATTACACGTCACCATTGAAATGTTCGATACCCCGGCCAACACGCAACACTGGGAACATTTCCACGGCTTTCCAGATGGCAAAGCGGCACAGATTGCTACTATGGCCCAAGATGTCAATCACGACGGCTTTGTAGACTTGCCTGAAACTGAACCTGTTTCTGGGACGACGATGGTCCCATTTGATAATGCGCCCCATCATATGGACGTACCAAATGATAATTACCCAGTTGCCGACGCGCAGGGCCACTTCGCTTATGAAATCGATGTGCCCTTAGGCGACCTACAGGCTAAGTTCAAAGAAGTCTTCGGTACCGATGACTTAGAACTAGACAAGCGGGTCATTTATATTCACGGCGTCCCACAAGACTTAGCCCTACCTGCATCAGTCGCTGGTGAAGTGGGCATGTATGATGCTCACGTAACCCTACCAATTGCAGTTGGTAAGATTGAGGTTACGGAAGACTAGGCAATTATTACTTAAACTCACAACCAAAAACTAAGACCGCTTACCACTATCAGTTAGTAGTGGTAAGCGGTCTTAGTTTTTTATGAAACCAGCAAAAGCAAATTCTTTATTTGAATTGCACGATATCATTACTATGTTAGACTATTTTTAACCAACATTAAATTGAGGTGTTTTCAATGACCAACGAACAACGAGTTATTCATATTATTAAAACAACTCCTGCTTTAATGACGATTCTTCAATTAATTCAAGACTGTCATTTAAAACAAGGCGCATTGGCGGCTGGTAGCATCCGTAATACTGTTTGGCAAGTACTCAGCGGGCAGCCAGTGATGTTCAACAGTGATATTGACGTCGTCTTTTTTGACCCTGAGCGACCAGCCAGCGATGATTTAAAAATCTATCAGCAACTTACTGATAAAGCCCCACAATACCAATGGCAAATAAAAAATGAGGTCTATATGGCACATTATAATTTTGATAAGGATCCCGAATTCACTTCCGTTACCGATGCAATTGGTCACTTTGTCGAAGTTCCAACTTGTATTGGCGCCTTTTTAGACGAAAATCAAATCAAGCTAATCGCCCCATACGGTGTAGACGATTTGATAAACTTTCGCTGTTCCCCAATCCCCTACTATCGCCAGGATGCCAAGCACATGGCAATCTATCAGCAGCGAATGGCACAGAAGCAGTGGCATCAACAATGGCCCAAGTTACAAATTGATGGTATTTGAAATATTATGCATACCCTTAATTTACGTCATTTAGGCCAAGTCAGCTTTTAATATTGCCCGCTGCACGTCCAATGTTTCTAACAAACTGACCGCACAGTCAGCACCCTTATTGCCACTCTTAAAGCCAGCGCGATCCATAGCTTGTTCAATGGTATCCGTGGTTAAAACGCCGAACATTATGGGCGTATCGGTTGCCAAACTGACGGTCGCAATCCCCGTCGTCACGCCACGACAAACATAGTCAAAGTGCGCGGTTGCACCCCGAATGACTGCCCCAAGTGCAATCACGCCATCATAGCGCTTGGTTGTAATCATTTTTTGAACCGTCAGTGGAATCTCAAAAGCTCCCGGTACCCAGGCCACGTCAATATCGGTTTCATTGACCCCATGCTGTACCAAACTTTCTTGTGCCCCAGTTAAAAGCTGCTGCGTTACAAACGCATTGAAACGCGCCACGACAATCCCAATCTTAAGCCCGTTGCCATTAATTTTGCCGTTAAAAGTTGTCATTCGTGTCCCTCCGTTAGTGTGAGTTGATGATGAAATCGATCACGTTTTGTTTTTAAGTAAGCTTGATCGTACTGATTGGCTGGTATTTCTAAGGGGACCCGTTCAACAACATCAATCCCCGCTGCACGTAACTGCTCAACCTTGTCAAGATTATTAGTCAGCAAACGAACCCGTGTAATCCCCATTTGGCGTAGAATTAATGCCGCAATATCATACCGGCGCTCATCCGGTTGAAAGCCCAACTGCACGTTCGCATCATACGTATCAACCCCGTGTTCTTGGAGTGCGTAAGCTGCTAGTTTGTTAGCCAAGCCAATGCCGCGACCCTCTTGCCGTAAATAGACGAAAACACCGCGCTGAGCTTGACTGATCTTTTGGAGTGCAGCGTGTAATTGATCACCACAGTCACACCGCCGCGATCCTAAAACATCGCCCGTAAAACATTCAGAGTGTAACCGCACTAACACTGGTTCATCGCCACTGATATCACCAGCTTGCAGTGCCACTGGCAACGCCGTATGACCGGGGGCTTCGAAACCAGTCATCGTGAACTTACCATCCTTAGTCGGTAAGTTGACACTCGGGGTCGTTGTTAGCTGGGCGGCACCCGCTTGAATCACGTAGGTGGTAATATCTTCAATGGTGATTAGCGGTAATTGTAAGCCCTCTGCCAAAGCTTTGAGATCACGGCGCCGCGCCATTAAGCCATTTTTCTTGATAACTTCACAAATATAGGCCGCGGGGGTCACACCTGCTAATTGTGCTAACGTGACGGCCGCTTCAGTATGACCACGCCGCGCTAACAATCCACCAGTCCGCGCAATCAATGGAAAAACGTGCCCGGGATGATAGAAATCAGCGGCCTGACTATTGGGATTGGCTAACGCTTGAATCGTGGTCGCCCGATCAGCTGCCGAGATTCCCGTGGACGTCGTATGGTGATCCGTTGAGACTGTAAATGCCGTTCCAAACGCATCGTGTTCACTAGTCATCGGTGTCAAATGTAGTCGCGTGGCGATACTTGGCGCCATCGGAACACAGAGTAGTCCCCGCGCTGATGTAATCATCCGATTCACTGTCGCAGTGGTTGCTTTAGCGGCTAGGCCAACCATGTCTCCTTCCGCTTCACGCGTCTCATCATCCGCAACAATAATCAATTCGCCCCGTTTTAATGCGGCCAAGGCCGCTGCTACCTTTTTCATTGTATCCATCTTAATGACTCCCCTCTAATGCTAATTGCCGGGCCAAGTACTTGCCCAGAATATCCGTTTCTACATTCACCAGCGTTCCAACTTGTAACTTAGACAAGGTCGTCACCGCTTGTGAATGCGGAATTAAATCGACTTCAAACGTTGTCTACGTGACCGCTACGACCGTCAAACTAACCCCATCAACTGCCACCGAGCCTTTAGTGACTACTAGTGCGCGATATTCTGACGGTAAACTGATCAACAGACGCAGCGCGTGCGCATCAGATTGTCGCTGCATCACTTGACCACAGTAATCGATGTGCCCCTGAACAATGTGCCCATCTAAGTGCGCGTTCACTTGTAACGCACGTTCTAGGTTCACCAATGAACCGACCACAAGGATTTTTAAGTTCGTTCGACGCACCGTTTCAGGCATCACCACTACACTGAAAGCATCCGCTTGTCGGGTCGTTACCGTTAAACAAATGCCGTTCACCGCTATACTGTCACCAATCTTAAGACTCGGTGTCATCAGCGACGGTGCGGTAATCGTAAGGGTCATTTCCAACCCTTGTTGGTGCACTTGGCTGACACGGCCCTTGGTTTGAATAATTCCAGAAAACATTTACTTAACTTCCTTTCGAACGGCCCGTAGCCGGATATTCGTCCCTAAACAAGTTACCGTTGGTTGTTCAAATGTCAACGGTGTCATCGCAGCGGCCCCGGTAACGGCTGGCAAACCCGTCCCACCAATCATCATTGGTGCGATGTAGCTGACCCATTCGTCAATCAATTCAGCCGCAACAAATTCAGCTTGCAGATGAGCCCCACCTTCAACTAAGAGTGACTGCCAGCCTTGTTCGACACATAGTTGACTGATTGCAGCGGGTGTCCAGTTGCCAATCAGGACGTGTACATTGGGACTGTTTCGAAGTTGGTCGTCACTAGCCGCAGCCTGACGACAAAGTAACCAGGTTGGTGCCTGACCGTCCTGAACAATCCGGTGGTTTAACGCCACGGTACTCGTATTCAACACCACCAATCGAACCGGTGGCTGCACCATTGCCGTCAGTCGGACGGTTAATTGTGGATCATCAATCGTTAGCGTCCGTTCACCAATCAGAATCGCTTGAAACTGTGACCGTAAGCACTGACTATCGATATAACTAGCATGATTGGAAACCAGCGTCCGAGTCGGCGTTTCAGTATTAATTTTGCCATCAAGCGTTATCGCCGTTTTTAGGGTGATCCATGGTCGCTGCTGCACATAAAAATGATTGTAGTGGGGGTTCAACGCGCGAACTTTGTCCGTTAAACAGCCCGTCACCACATCAACTCCGTGGTTCAAAAGATACTGACGTCCCTTACCACCCACGATTGGATGGGGATCTAATTGACCAATCACGACTTGCCGAATTCCAGCCGCGACGATTCGCGCACTACACGGCGGCGTCTTCCCATAGTGTGAACAAGGTTCCAGTGTGACAAATAACGTGGCCCCACGCGCCTGTTCTGGTGTGACCTGCCGCAGCACATCCACCTCAGCATGGTCACCGCCAAAATAATGATGATAACCTTGAGCTAACACGTGGCCGTCTTTGACTAATACCGCACCGACCTGGGGATTTTGGTACGTCGCCACCCCCGCCAATTTGGCTTGATCGATAGCCATTTGCATAAAATCAGTTAACATTGGTTCACCTCCAACAAGATAAAAAAACACCCAATTATCAAATCATCGATAATCGGGTGTGAAGTGTTCGCCAAATAGATTTCACCAGTAGGATCCAGCTAAATAAACCTACTTAAAGGTCGCCAATAGCCACTACTGCCTAGTAAAATTCAAGCAATAATTTTCTTCTCCCATCCAGACTATACTGTCGGTCCCAGACTTGCACTGGGTCCACCGCTCACGCGGGTCACGGACTTCAACTTACGTTGTTACCGTCGGTCGGGAATTGCACCCTGCCCCGAAGAAATCGTATTCAGTTTTCACCTTTTATAAAAACACTTTCTTAATCAATTGTCAATCACCCCTTTTAGTTTAACCTCGTGAACTGCTGTGTTAAACTGCTAGCAAACTTTATAAAAATGATAATGACTAACACTAATTCTTAACTTTTTTCAGAAAATTGTTCGCTTTTCTTAACTAGTTTTCAAGTTTCAGTACGGTACAATGAAATCATTCATAATATCGGAGTTGAATAAAATGTGGCCTAATTATCAAACAAGGCGCTGGCAAGTGGCAGTGACAGCTGGATTACTGTCCCTTGCTATCATGGGGATTGTCTTCGCAATTTGGGGGATCACGCCCTTCGGTAACCATAACTTATTAATTAGTGATATGGGTGGCCAATACTTATCATTTTTCACCGCGTATCGGCATGCCATTTTAACGCATAGTTTTCAATTATATTCATTTTCACAGTCATTAGGCGGTAACGCACTACCCACGATTGCTTACTATCTATTAAGCCCATTTAACATTTTGATGTTGTTGTTTCCGGCGGCCAATTTGCCAACCGGACTTAGTCTACTCATCATGTTAAAAATCAGCTTGATTGCGGTCACTATGACGGCTTTTTTACAAACGCATTTTCAAACAAAGCGGTGGTCGACTGCCATTTTTGGTGTTGCTTTCAGCCTCTCTGGCTTCGTTGCCCTCAACTATTTTACGATCATGTGGTTGGATGCATTAATTTGGTTACCACTGGTCATCCAAGGACTCGACCACTTAATTGCAACTAGTCATCCCGGGCGCTTTTTCGGCTGGTTATGGGTCAGTATCGTCACCAATTACTACTTAGGCTATATGACTTGCCTATTTGTGATTTACTATTTTATTTATCAACTATTTGAACGCAAACGCCCTCAGGACAGTCTTTGGCAAACTGTTCGTCATCAATTTTCGTTAATTCGGCACGTCGTGGTCACCATGCTACTCAGTGGGTTAAGCACGATGTTTGTCCTGATCCCCACTGGTTTAGGCATGCTGACCACGGCTAAATCTGCGGTCAAATTATCGAGCTACTTACCGGTCCCACAATTCGGTTTAGCTGTTTTGAGTCAATTTGGCTTAGGTGCCGCCAATTTTACGACTCGGCTCGTACACGCACCAACCGTCTTCAGCAGTAGTCTGGTCGTCTTGCTGGCCCTAAGTTTCTGGGTGCAGCCCAACTTGACTAAAGCTCACAAATGGCATAGCTTCGGACTATTACTTGCACTCTTCTTGAGTATGGACATTCGTACCTTAGATACGATTTGGCACATGTTTCAAACGCCCGCTGGCTTTCCATACCGCAATGCTTTTTTCTTTAACTTTGTCTTGATCATGATCGCTTTTGAAGCCTGGTTTGCAGGCCCCCGGCGGATCGCCTTGCGCTGGCAATGGTTGTTACCGACACTCATGGTCAGTGCGCTGATATTAGGCTGGTTTGCCCAACGAACTGCTAAGCACCCCTTAACAACTTCAACGCTGGCGCTCAGCTTAGTCGCTGTCATCTTAACCGCAATTGCCTTATTCGCAACGGCGAAGCGGTGGCAAACGCTCAGCTTGGCAGGTATCGTCGCCTTAGAATTAGGGACTAACAGTACCCTCATGATGGCGAAGTCACCACTAGGGAATCAGGCTAAATTTGTAACTGCCTATCGAACCGAATACCGCCAAATGCAAGCCGTCAACGATCCTGATGGTCAATTATATCGCGTTGAAAATCAAAATACGCTAATCAATCAGGCCTACAATTATGATAGCAAGTATCGTAATTACAACGACCCGATGTTATTTAACTTTCACGATATTACCTACTACAGTTCAACTTTTGCGAACCAAACACGTCTCATGTTGAAGTCACTTGGGCTATTTTCTAAAAACGCCCGGCGTGTCAGTTCAGAAGGCCTAAATCCGGTCACTGATTTACTCTTAGATGTAAAATACGCTGTGCAATTAAACGCCGTGGGTCAAGCGACAACGCGGCTCCGTAGTCAAAACGGGTTAGGGTTTGCCGTGCCAACAGCATTTAGACAGTTAAAGCTTCGTCAGAATAGTGCCATTATCAATCAAGAACGCCTCTTACAAAGTTTGCGGCCATCGAAACGCGCCTATTTTGGCAACGCCACGATGCTCTCAGATCACGTCATCCAAGATTCACAGGCCAAACGCTATCCGTATTTGCATACGGTTAAATTAAGGATGACACGCACCGGGACGCTGTATTATAACGACACGACTCGTCAAACAAAATACACCACGATGCGGGTCAACGGTCACTTAGTCCCGACTAAGTTCAATGCCAACGGTGAGTTAGTGCTCCGATCGCTAGGTTATTTTGACAAAGGCGCTGTCGTCACGTTAACGGTCAAACGTACCCAACCAACGCTTGGCACCCATGTCCACATCGCCAGCCTGGATCAAGCCCGGTTCAACCAAGTCAAACAGCAACTGCTATCCACGCGCTTTACACCGACTTACCACGTCTCGGGCATTCATACCGTGGTCAGTGGTCAAGTCACCAATCGCTCCAAGCAAAAGTGGCTCTACGTTGCTATTCCAGCCGACAAGGGGTGGCGCGCCACGGTCAACGGCGTCAAAGTTACTCCTAAAACGGTCATTGGTGGGATGTTAGCCCTACCGATTCAGCCCGGTAAGAATCAGATTCAGCTAACTTACCACGTCCCGGGATTGCTGGGCGGACTACTGATTTCAATCATAAGTGGACTTAGCTTCATTCTTTGGCGTCAACGATATCGCCACCATTAGAATCGTGTCAATCAAAACAATCGGACTGCCAAGCTATTCTGCTAGGCAGTCCGATTGTTGTTTTAATGGTCGCCGTAACTGCTAAACCAGTCGCGTTAATATCGGTTTTAGATAGGACACAATTCTTATATTAGTCAAAATTAATTCAGGTTTCATCCAAAGAAAGGCCATATGTTCAGTAAGTTCTAAGTTGATTGCCGGTCTAGTAACGAATGCCTGTGTGCTATACACTAAACGCGTGTACACCTGATTTTTAGCCTTGTCAAAGGTGGCATCTTCCCAAATAACGCGCTCAGTTTGAACTTTCAAGCCTGTCTCTTCCCAACACTCGCGTTTGGCCGCTACTTGCGGTCATTCATTAGCTAATGCACTCCCACCGGGCAGATCCCAATAGCTGGCATCAACATTCGGCCGCCCACGCTCAAACTGATTGCGTTTTAAAATTAAAACGTCGTGCCCGGCAGTCACTAAAGTATGCGCAATAATTTGAACCATTTGAATTCACCTCACCTTGATAAGTCACCCAAATTAACGGCTATTATATTTCGTTTAACCACAAATAAAAGTCCCAACACTGGCAACACCAGTTATTAAGACTTTCGCTTCAAGTTTTATTATTCAGTTTCTGGCCGTAACCGACCTAACGCCAAAATGGTCGCCAGCGCCACACAGCCGACAACTGCTAGACTGGCGGCACCCGTTGTTAACGCGTGCGGCTTAATAAACTGCTGTTTTATCACGACTTGTAAGTACGCGTGCCGCTTAGCCGTCACCCGGCCTGTTAACGGGCTGTAGTTGGCCGCCATCACACCACACCGGACGGGCGTCTGACCAATGTTTTTAATCGCTAATCGCAGGTTGCCCGCCGCTGTCAACGGATAATTCAAAGTGGTCAGCTCATTGGCCGAGCCCCGCCACCGTTTGACAACATGCGCCCCCTTAGTCAAGGTAATTGTTACGCGCCCATGCGTCGCAACTGGCTTCAACCGTAAAACATTACTTTTACCACTAACGGCTAACGGCGTTGTAACAGCGTGACCCGGTCCAATTTTTTGAACCGTGGACACAACATAACGCCCATTTCCCTGATTGCCACGTACCACATCAGTAATCCGCGTCGCCTGACTCGTCTGCCACAAACTAACCACACTGATTGCCGCCAATACGACGACCAACCACGTCAGTTGGCGCCGCATTACTCGGTTAAGGTGCCATACCGGCAACTCACGACCACCCACAATACTGAGGAGCATCAATCCCGGTAATAGCGGCAACGCATAGCGCCCTTCTACTTCCCAAAGTCCGACATGAAAAGCCGTTAAACCGAGAATTGCCAGGGCGACGAACGTCACGGCCCACTCGCGCCGCTTCATCAAAGTCACGATTGCTTGCACCAGCATCGTCAGGTAAATCGTTTGCGTCATTAGAACCAGCCAAAATTGAAGCTGGCGTTGATGATTCAAATACCAGCGGGGCGCACGAATCCACTGGGTGGTCAACTTAAAGCTATCAAAATCGCCAGTCGCCCAGAAGACCCGCATCTTTTTGAGTAAATGTACGAGGGTCCCCGTAACGCCCATCTGATGTAACCGCTGCTGAATCATTTGCTGGGTCTGTTGGCGCTTGGCCGCCGCAGTTGGCATCTGATTAACGCGCGCAAAATCGCCATGTCGGTACTCACCCGAGCTTTGGGGGTTCAAGCTCATCGCAATCCAGCTGGTTGCCGGTAAGGCGGCATCAGCTTGGCGCGTATAACCCGCTTGCTGTTGGGCAGTTCGCATCACCGCAAACATCACCCCGAGTGTCATCACTAAACTAACGAGCCAGCCTAACATTTGCCGACCACTGAATTGTCGTTGCCACCACAAGATGATCCCCATCAATACGAGAGTAAGCCAGAGCACAATGAGATTAGTCTTCATCACCACGCCCACGGCCACCAATAACCCATCACCAATCAAAACGCCCCAACGACGCCAGCCGGTTAAGCTTAGTCCGAGTGTGAGCAAGGCCAAGCTGTCTGGAAGTAGTGGCAAAACGAGGGCGTCCGTATATGCAAATAGTCCAAATGCGGCCACGGGAACACTGACGAGCCACAACAAACTAAATGAGACCGCCCCCGGTTGCCAGTAACGCCAACGGTTTAGTAAATATAACCCACTGATTAGTCCGGTATCGATCCAGATAAATCGGATGACATTTAATAATACCCAGGGCGTCTGCGTCAGTTTCAATAATGGCTTGAGCAGATTCGCAACTAATAACGTAAAATTCACATTATTGGGATAAATCATAAAATAATGTTGCCAATGATGGCTGCCCCGCGCTAATAACAGTGCCTGCTGCCGAACGAAAAACGGGTCGGCCCGCGCCACGTCAACAAAACTAGTGGCAATCAATATTTGCACGATGGCGATTAAGCCGACCAGCCCAATCAACAGCCAACGATACTGACGAGATGATAACTGTTTGAGCACCTGCCGGCCAGCCATCGTCATGACCAATAATCCCAGAACCATGGCTAATTGAACGACCGGTGACGCCCAGTCCGGGTTGCCGAAGAAGTGAATCGGTTGCAACCACGCCATGCCAACTGCGACGACCAATACCGCGGCCGCCAGCCAATTGACGCTCTTAACCACGGCCTTCATCCGTGCACCCGTTGCGAATTCACAATAGCTGGCTGTTGAGTTGCCGTATAATCATCCGTTTCAATAATATAGCGGGGCCGGTGCTTGACTTCCGCAAAAATTTTTCCTACATACTCGCCAACAATACTAATACCAATCAATTGCATCCCACCTAAAAACCATAGACTTGTCATGAGTGAGGACCAGCCACTCGTTGCGGTCCCTAGTAATCCTTGTATTAACGCATATAGCATCATCATCAAACTACCGCCACTAATCACCATACCGAACAATAAAATTACTTTAATCGGTGCGATTGAAAATGACGTGATCCCATCAAAAGCAAAAGCCACCATCTTACGTAATGGATACTTTGAAACACCCGCAAAACGTGGTTGGCGATGATAATAAAGTTTAGTTGTTGGAAAACCTAGTCGTGGTACGATTCCACGCAAGAATAAATTGGTTTCCTCATAGGTTAACAGTGCCTGAACTGCCCGTTGACTTAGCAAACGGAAATCGGCGTGATTAGGTACTAATTGCACACCAATACGCTTCATTAGCCGATAAAAGCCGTCCGCGGTCCATCGTTTGAAAAGTGAATCACTACTTCGATCCTTGCGGACACCTAATACAATATCACTACCAGCACGATAGCGTGCCACCATTTCTGGGATCACCTGTGGGTCATCTTGCAAATCAGCATCAATCGTAATGACTATTTCAGCAGTCGGACTGGCGACCTGCATCCCAGCCATCAACGCGTTTTGATGACCAAAATTACGACTAAACTTAAGACCCGTCACGGTTGAGTACTGTTTTTCCAACGACTTAATCAGTTTCCAAGTCTTATCTTGACTACCATCGTCAACAAATAATAACTTACTTGCCGCATTGACCTGTTTGTGTTGGATCAGATCCGTCAAGATACCATCCAAGATGTGTGCAGACTTAGGTAACACCGCTTCTTCATTGTAGCAAGGCACAATAATGGTTAACCGTGGATTTTGCATGCTAATTCCCCCAATATGACTCAAATAGTTTTACGAAATAACAATTATAATTGCAACTTTCGGTATCATTAGCGCCCATGCGATTGTGGCCCAAATTAGACACTTAACGAAAAACATTCCGGTATCATTAATAACGCAGAATATCTGCCCCCACAACTATCCACGACTAATTTTATAATCATTAATGCCTGACACCCACAATCCTCAAAGGCAAGCTTACGACTATTACTGTAATTATTTATCTCAATCATCCAACCATTGACCTAGGCAACTGTCAGTGGTCACACAGCTCAATAGTTCAAATTGATAGTACCAATATCTTCCTCGCAATTCAAACAAAGCAACGATTTCGGTACCAACCATTAACAAATTATCCGAACTTAACCCCCGTGCTAGTACCACCCATTATTACGAACCGGTACAAAGAAAATGCGGAAATAACCTTGTGTTACGAACCATTCAGAATTCCAACCGAATCTTCAAAACCGGTTTATTTAAGATTAAGTGACGGACTTATTATTAACCACAACAATTCATTTAAGCTCACAAAAATGGGCCTTCATAATTTCTGAAAACCCACTGTATAACTCTAAATCCATTGCATTCTAATTTCAGTCAAACAATAACTTATTTAGCTGGTAACCATACAAGCATCAACAACAATAAGGCAAGTCCAAGTATTGCAATGAGCAAGCTCTGGTGATTCTCGCTCGTTTGTGGTAACGTTACTGCCTTCGAAACTTGACCGGATTGATCTGTGGCCACAAGCTAGTAGTTAAAAACAAATTGACGTTGACCCCCAAAATCTCTAAAATTAAGCCATTAGTCTTTTTACTAAATTAACTTTAAGGAGTATCTTCATGGCACAAATTTATATTGCTAGTCCGTTTTTCAGTCCCGAACAAGTGACGCGGGTCACACAACTTGAGGAAGCTTTAGCAAAAAATCCAACGGTCACGGATTTTTATTCACCACGTCTACACCAGGACGCTCAAGCCGAACAGTTCACCAAAGCTTGGGCGACCGAAATTTTCCACCGTGACATGGCCCAAATTGCGGCCGCGCAAGTCATCGTGACTGTCTTAGACTTTGAAGCCAAAAACTTAGATTCTGGTACCGCCTACGAGCTAGGTGTGGCTACCATGCGCGACTTGCCCATCATCGCCTTGCAGGAAAAAGATGAGGCCGTCAACCTGATGATTACCGAAAGCTTACACTGGTATACCAAACAAGTGAGTGATTTTGAAACTTACGACTTCCAACAATTACCTAAAGGCGACTTTATCGGTGAAATTTTATAATAAAAAACGAAGCCAGACTTTCGACTATTATCGAAAGTCTGGCTTCATATTTTGTAGTTCTTAATTTTACTTACCAGTGGGCCCCAATCGTCTGTTGCCAAGCAAAGTACGGGGTGCCCTTTGTCAATGCTTCAAATTGATCAGCCGTCAAATTGGGCCAGTCGATGTCACTGGTTGCCAATTGTAACGAATCGGTTAAGTGAAGATGAAAGTCGGTGATCCAAGCCAACAGCGGTTTCAACACTGACAAATCGGTATTTAACATCTGATAAGTAGCGGTATCGCTGGTCAACGTCACCGCCAATGTGTAACGGGCCTTCATTCGTACGCCATTACCAAGTTGCCGCACGATTGAGCGATACAATCCCAGCTCGACGTCCGTGATGACTGTGGGTATTGGCGCCAAGGTTTGAAAGACTGTGCCGCGCTCATCGGCCAAACTCAGCCGACTAGGCGTGATCGTCAAACGCCCATGAGCAGCCGCGCCCTCATTCAACGCTTTCAAGATAAACGGCGTCTTTTTGCGCGCGGTCGAATACTTGTGATCATTTAAAACAATCGTCATATAAGCTGGTTGGTGCGTAATATTGTCCGCAATGTTCGTCACCGCGACTGGCATTGGTTTTTGCATGTGATAATCTCCCTTGTCGATCTGCTTCTCTCTACGGTCGATTATACACTAACACGACTCAACCAACGTAGCGACTTAATAATTGCCTTAGGCCGTCACCGGATCAACGTGCTCAGCAACAGCATGAGCCGCCGCGATTCGACCGAACGTAAAGATATCACTAAGCGAGTTACCACCTAGCCGGTTACCCGCGTGAATTCCACCGGCTACTTCTCCCGCCGCGTATAGCCCGTCGATAATCTGACCGTCCGTATTTAAAACGTGAGCATCCGGATCAATCTTCAAGCCCCCCATCGTGTGGTGGGTTGCTGGTTTACGCGGCGTTGCGTAAAATGGTGCCACGGCAACTTTCAAATCAAAGGCCGTCTTATGAAATTCAGGATCCTCGCCGGCATCAACGTAACGATTGTAATCCGCAATCGTCTTGGTCAGGGCTGCCGGGTCCATGCCAATTTGTTGCGCTAAATCTGTCAAAGTATCAGCACGGAACAAGGTCCCATTCGCCACCTGCTGGTCAATTTTAGCTTGTGTCGTGTTGTAAGCCGTCTTTTTAATTTCATCATCGGCAATTAAATAGAAGAGACTCCCATTATCAATGGCCGCCTGAGTTAACTCATCACGACTGCCGTACTCATTGACGAACCGTTTTCCTTGCTGGTTTACCATCACAAAGTTAGCCGGTGGCACTTGGAGCCCACTGAATAATTCGCCGGTCTCCGGATCAGATACCGGCATCATTTGTGAGAAGCCCATCCCAACTAATGCTGCACCAACACTAGTTCCTAGCCGAATTCCATCACCAGTCATTGCGGGTGAATTAGTCGTCTTGACATCATCGTCGATGGCCGTCCAGTACGTATTGTACTTTTGTAACATTTTAGTATTCGCTGCGAAACCACCAGAAGCTAAAATCACCGCATCAGCATGGACAATAACTTTCTCATGAGCCGCATTAGTCGCAATGACGCCACGAACTTGCCCATCCGTCACCAGTAATTCTTTTACCGGCGTTTCCGTCATAATCGTACCACCCTGTTGTTCAACAAAGGCCCGTAAAGTCTTGATGTAAGCAAACCCTAGATCGCCCATTGGCTTATGCCCGCGCCGCCAGATGGCTCCAACTGGCATTGTCACTTGGCTTTCATCAAATTTCACACCAATCGATTGTAACCACTTGACTGAATCCAGGGCGTTATCCGTCAATTCTTTTACCAAATCATACTGACCGTGAATCTCTTGACCGTTCAAATCAGTCCGTTGACCACCTAAATAAGTTTGAATCCGATGTAACAAGGTTGAATCAAATAAGGTGCCCTTTTGATTGGTATTGGCAGTCAGGTATGCGTCAATCTGCTGTTTCAATTTACGGAAATCAGCCCGATATTCAGGTGCAATTGTACTTTCATCACGCTCACTCAGATCCTTCAACGTTTGCTTTTCACCTGGCAAAGCTGCAAACTGTCGTTGCCAATCCGGATCAGCCGCATTCATGGGCCCCCCAGCGCGAACGGTATTACCACCGACAGCTGGGAATTTTTCTAGGACAACGGCTTGATGACCAGCCTGTAACACTTTGGCCGCTGCCGTCAAACCAGCCCCACCAGCACCAACCACTACGACATCAGTCGTCACTTCTTTGACAGCAGGTTGAGCGACCTGCTTAGTCGCACGCCGTTTCTTCAAATCATCAGGATTGGCACCAGCTTCTTTGACCGCACGAGCGACCCCATCGATAACACCATGACTGGTAATTGAAGCCCCGGAAATCGCATCAACAGCGAGCGTTTGACCCGCAATAATCTCCTTGGGAATGCGTTCAAAAGCCACATCGGCAATCCCCTGCGTTTCACTACTGGTATCAATTTCAATATTTTCAATCCGGTCAGCGGAAAGGGTCACTCGCATTGGCAATTCGCCATTATGTCCAGTGGCCGTCACCTGATAAGTACCCGGGGCAAAGCTAAGCGCTTCTGGTGCCCGCATCTCGGCGACGATGGTCGCAAACTTCTGAAACTTTGCAAAACAACTGTCCAGAAAATCAACCGTCCCTTGCACCTTTAAATTACCTTGATCGTCAAAAGCCGTTTGGGCACGACCTAATAAGAATTCTGAACCGGGCATGACACTGGCGTTAACACCGGGAGCGTCTAAAATCTGGCGCAGGTGTAGTTGCGCGCGTGACGATCCTTGGACACTGTATGAAGCCCCAACAATCATTACTGCTTGACCATCTAATGGGTGAATTTTGAATGATAACCATTCAATAATGCTTTTCAACGCGGAAGGCACGGAATGATTGTGTTCCGGTGAGGCAATGATAACCCCGTCAGCCGTCGCAATTTTAGTGGCAAAGTTTTGAATGATGGTACTGTCAGTTTGATCATTCGATTCATCAAACATCGGGACATCAGTCAATTCTAAAATTTCGATTTCGGCTTGTGTCGCAAAATGTCGTTGCATAAATTCCAGCAACATCCGATTGTACGAATGCTGAGCATTCGTTCCAACAATTCCAACAAATTTCATGTTTATTCCTCCCCAGTCACTTGCCGCCACGAGAACTGCTTACTCTTTTCGAAAAACTGACTCGACGGCATGATTTTATTCGTTAAATCCACAAAATCAATGAATTCGCCAAACGCATTGTCTAATTCCTGAACTTTATCCGGATAAGTCAGGTCGCCCTGATCATCAAAAGCTTGTAGTGAACGGCCTAGTAAGTATTCAATATTTGGCATCACCAGTGCTTTTAATTCCGGCGCTTCTAAAATCTGGCGTAAGTGCGCTTGAGCGCGTGAGGTTCCCAGTGAGCCGTTCGAGGCCCCAACAATCATAACTGGTTTATTAATTAACGGCCGCGTGGTATATGACAGCCATTCGATTGCACTTTTTAGTACGGCCGGAATTGAATGATCATACTCCGGCGTGGCAAAGATCACGCCATCTGCTGCGGTGATCTTATCACTGAGCTGTTGAATTGCTACTGGTGCTGTTCGGTCTTCCGGTTCATTAAAAGCCGGTAAATCTTTTATTTCACAAATTTCAATCGTGGCTTGTTGCTGAAAATGCCGTTGCATATATTGCAGTAACTGCCGGTTGGTCGATTTGGTTGCATTCGTCCCAACAATCCCAACAAATTTCATAATTTCAGATCCTTTCAGGATGATTTAAACAGTCGTTTTCGACGAGTAGCTATTGAATGATTGGCCACTCTTAATACTGATTAGTGTACGTGAAAGCGCTCCGCTTGTGAAATATTTATTTATCTATACCCCGATAACAAATTTACTATGTCGACGATTCGCGTTAAAATTAATCATGTTAAAATGGTTGGTCATAATGCTATTTAGCCACTATCGCCAGGATGTTGACAGAACTTATTGAACATGTTTTGAACGTCCTTATGGCGATGCAACTAACTCAACATGACCAAATCAGCAATCAAACGAATACTCACCTAATCACAATGCGAGAGGAAGGCGCTTTATGCCAAAATCAGATTCCAGCGAAATGCGACGGTTTTTAGATGTGTTGCTCAAGCACGGCAATTTTACCCGGGCGGCTAAAGATCTCTACATTTCACAACCTTACCTCACCCAAAGCATCCGCAATGTTGAAAAAGAATTGGGCGTCACCATCATCAATCGTGAAGTCACGCCACTGCGACTGACCACGGCTGGGCGGACTTATTATCAATATTTGACGGCGCTCGAAAACGAGAAGGATTACTTTAATAAGCAAATTAGGCAATACACACATGCCAACCAGCAAGTAATTCGGCTGGGCGTCTTATCTAGCCTCGGCTATTACTTATTGCCCCTATTTTTACCTGCTTTTTTGAAAGCCCACCCGGCCACTAAGATCGAATTAACCGAAGATATCGCTAGTCGCAACGAACAGCGCGTGCTCCACGGTGAGCTGGACTTCTTAATTGGTCAAAATCCGGAAACCATCGCGCCGGGGCTTGAAAGTTATGACCGCGGTCGGGACGGGTACTACGCGATTATCCCGAACACCGTCAACTGGTACCAACCCCATCAGGCCTTCATTAATCCGGGAGCGCTACCCCTTAACGACCTGCTACAAGCGCCTCTAGTCTTGTCTCCCCACGGGTCATCGATTCGACGCCAAGTTGACTACTTATTACAAAAGCACAACGTGACACCGAATATCGTAATTGAGAGCACGAATACCGCCACCATCACCAAACTAGCCACTGCTGGACTGGGTATTACCTTTTTACCAGACAGTGTGCATACCCAGCCTGATCCAGAACGCTATAACATCTTACCTTTGCCCCAAGCGTTAATGTCCCTGAATTATTTCATTGCCTTTCCAGCCGAGCATTCACTGAACCAGGTGGAAAAAGACTTGGTGACGATCTTCTTAACCCAGTTAGAAGCCGATCTGGCACAATCGTCAACAATTTCATGATACAACAAATACCCATCTACTTAGCCGTTAAGACGGCCAATGTAGATGGGTATTTTAACAGGAACCATTATTTCAAAGACGCATCAGTTAAGATATGCTTTTCGTTGCGAAATTTTGACGCCACGCCTACAATTTAGCTAACCAATACATGCTAATCTAGTCACGAAAAGTAAGGATGGCTTATCATGATAACGAATAAATGCCGTTACGGACTGGTAGGTCTAATTTCGATAGTCCTAACGTTTGGTCTTTCCGCTTCTAATCGGCTCCGTGCGTCCTTCAACGCTATGCCGGCTATCACCTACATGTCAAAATATGGCATTATCAACCATCGCACGCAATGGCAAGCCATGTTGCATGCGACTGATCATGGTCGCAAAATCACGTCACTGACCCAACTCAATCAAATTCTGCGCGCTGCAAATTTACATTCATTCGCCGTCGCCAATCTCCGCCAAGTCGAACATGCCACCC
This sequence comes from Lactiplantibacillus sp. ME-2, assembly GCF_022549155.1. Lineage (NCBI taxonomy): Bacteria > Bacillati > Bacillota > Bacilli > Lactobacillales > Lactobacillaceae > Lactiplantibacillus > Lactiplantibacillus sp. ME-2. Next base: position 32,878 of record NZ_JAKZEQ010000013.1, on the reverse strand, counting down.
GTCCGACCAAGACAATGAGTGCCGGCCTCACCATCATCAATGTGCCAGCATTTTACAGCAGTCAGCACCAATTACAAAAACAGTATTGGACACAACTCCAGCACCTGATTAAACAAACTAAGCCGACAGCCGATTTAATCTTAAACTTCGCAGCAAATACTGGTGGTAGTTCGGCACCGATGATTGCTGGCCTGGCCGCCATCATTCCAGACGGCACCCTCTACATCGGCATCACGAACCATCATCGCAACCGGCCACGTATGATGTACCATGGCCGAATCACTGGTGGACTCGGTCAAGATGACTTTAACTTTTCGCAACCAACGGCGGCCCACTTTCGTCATATTTATACCATTATTGGTAACCAGACAGCGAGTGCCGCGGAGGTGACCATCATGGCGCTAAAACGTAACCCGCACGTTACTTTAGTTGGGCGTTCTTCCACTGGATATACTAGTCTCAATGGTGACGTCTTTTTAAATACCGCCGTGGCCGTCATGACGATTGGCACGCTCAAAGCGACCGTCAAAATCCATGGTCAGCAATACTTCAATAACCAGCCGTTAAGGCCAGACATACCAACGTTATATCAGCCATTGGCACCATTACAATTAGGACAATCGCCCCATTTAGATGCCGACTTTCTGTCCGAGTTACGAACCATCATGAAGCACTACCACTGACACCCCGTCCTTTCAGCTTCAACTACTAGATTCACAAACTTCAGCCTAGTCAATCGGCACTATTGTGATTCAGTTGGCCGTTCAGCTGCACTAAAAAATCAGCTTACGCAGCCACCGCCATCCCCAAATTACAATTGTAATCAGAATAGCTGTGACCAGCCAAGCAACTAACACGATACCAATACTGACGGTAGCTGCCAGTGCACGGTTCGCCATCTTCACAGTTGCCATACCAGGCACACTCTCAGGCCGCAGTACACCGTAAGCGACTAAGCGCATTGCAATCAAAACGGTACTATAACTCGCACCAAGTTGCCAAGCTGGCCGATCCGCGTCATCTTCTTCACTCTCGTCTTCATCTTCTTCATAGTCGTCCGCCGGATCAAACCGTCGGGCCCACTGTTCAGTTGTCAACGGATCTGCTAAATCCCAGTGTTGCCAGGCATCCGCCCAGTTGGCTGTCGTCTCATCATTGAGCGTGTCATCGAGCGTGCGTTGCATCAATTTATTCTGCAAAGTTGCCTTGGCAGTCAAATCACCGTCCCACTCAAACTGATCAAAGAACTCAATAGCTAACGACAAGCCCTGCATGAGCGTAATTGCGGCCGGATCAATCTGACTTTTCGCCACAAGCTGTGACCATTGCGCGTCCAAATCTCGATCAGCACTTTTTTGCCATTGTTCAAGCTGGTTAACCAATTCAAAAATCTCAAAAGAGTCCTCAGTATCCTGGTACTTATCGAAAAAGGCCCACATCACGGCTGGTAATTGTTCAGCAGTCAACGTCAGCGGGGCGGCAAACTCCGGATGCATGCTCTGGCGATGTGCACGCCACACTTGCCACCCGGCACCACTGACCTGAGTGGCCGCCCGTTTACCAATTTCTTGCAGATATTCCTGATTTTGTGCCTGCAAAAACGCGTTCATCGCTGCATAGGCTTGAACTTCTTCTAATTGACGTTCTGGTCGTACCCCAGCTGGCAGCACTAATTCATCCTCTCCGTCGGTCTCATCAACTTCATGTTCAGCATGATCATTGGGCGTAAGCACGGCCCTAACTGCCCGCTTCCATGCTTGCCACATTGGATCATCCGCCGTTACCTCATAAATTGCCCCGGCTTGCATCCGATTTAGTAGTGACTTGACGGCGTCATCGATTTCATCGTCGTCAAATTCATCCTCAAGTCCCAGATAGCTAGTTTCCAACCAACAATCCGCGAGCCAATAAAATGTCGTTACATATGCTTCGTGTTCGTTCATCCCGATAATCTCCCCTAATGCGTGCAATTTTAAATCATTTGTCTCTGTGACGGTCCCGTCACGTGCCACAGTTGCCGGATTATCGTTTAATCAATCAGTCTGGCCGCTAGATTACGCGCATCGTGCACGCCAATACTGCTCAACGTGCCCTAATTCAACACGTATGCAATGGTCAACGATAACAACTAATCACTCGTAGTAACTTATCATGTCAGGATATTAATTGCAATTAAAATTTTTATTTTATCTTTAATAACGGCCCACGCTAATTAATGGTGCAACGTCTCACCCACCCCAATGGAATTCGTCATCAAAAATAAAGGTCACAAAAAGAACTGTTAAAATCATTGATTTCAACAGTTCTTTCAAACACCGTATCGATTTAGTTAGTTTTGTTCGTCTGATAATTCACCCTTCGTTTGATCACCAGTTGGCCGGTAAAAGTTACGACCGTCCATGGCAAAGATCCGCTCCGTATACGTGCCCGGTTCTGCGTGTCCAAGTGAAGTCTGCATCATTTGAATCGACGCGTCCAACTCGTCTAAGTCATGTAAGATTTCAGCTTCCATAATATGAGGCCGAACGGGTGACCCATATTCTAACAAACCATGGTGCGCAAGAATCGTATGCCGCAAGACTAAAACAGATTCCGACTGCTCGTCAATTTTCAACTGTTGACAAGTCTCCACGATTTGTTCATCGATCAGGACAATGTGACCGACCAAGTTTCCTGCCAACGTATAAGTCGTCGAGACCGGCCCCGACATTTCAATCGTCTTACCCATGTCGTGCAAAATCGCACCGGCGTATAGTAAGGCCCGGTTAACGTGGGGATACTGATCGGCAACTGCCTTAGCTAAGCGCAAAATTGATAACGTGTGATAGGCCAAGCCACCGGCGAACGCGTGATGATTTTTCTTCGCCGCGGGATAGCTAAAGAACCGGTCATGAAATGTTGTTAACATGTGGCGAACAATTCGATTCCAATTAGGTTCAGTAATTTCAAAGACAAACTGATTGATTTCGTCCGCCATCGTGTCAGTCTTTAGTGGTGCGTGTTCCACAAATTGTTGCACTTCTTGCGGTTCGCCACTATGAGTGAGCCGCATTTGTTGAATTTTGATTTGCGGATTACCCTGATAGTTTTCGCGTTTACCTTTCAAATGAACGATCCGACCTGCCTGAAAATTTTCGACATCTGTATCGTTTGCATCCCAAAACTTCCCGGAAATCTCGCCGGAAGTATCCTGAAAATTAATGGCTAAAAACTTCTTGCCGTTCTTGGCGATGCGAACTTCCGAATCTTTCAACAAAAAATAGCCATCCACGGTTTCATCTAATTGATAATCAAATAACTTCTTTGCCATGTTATCCCCCCTAGGTTAACTGCTGTACAGTCGCTGTCTTCAGTTGGGTCAGTGCCGCTGTCTCATTCGTAAAGTAGAGCACTTGATGATGCTGAGCAACTGCTGCTAAGACTTGCCAAGCAGCTTGCTTACGTTGCTCATCAAAATTCACCAAGCCATCATCAATCATTAGTGGTAGCTGAGCTGCTTGGCCCAAATGATTGATCAACGCTAGCCGTAAAGCCAAGTACAACTGTTCCTTAGTCGCCGTTGAAAGTTCCGCGACCATGAACTGCGTTGTTGCCGTCTTCACAACCATTTCATCACCGTCTAAGTCAATCTTATTATACCGCTGTGCCGTTAATTGCGCGAAAATCGTGGTTGCTGCGGTCAAAACAGTTGGTAATTGCTGTTGTGTCAATGCCTGCAGCGCCGTATCGATCCAGTTCGCACCCAACTGCCGCGTTAGCCATTGACGTGCCATGACTGTGATTTCCGTTTGTAGATCCGCCTGTTGCTGACGTAGCGTAGCGTACTGGCCATCCGCCGTCAACTCTTGGAGTTGTGCTTGCGCCGTGGCAATGTCCGTAGCTAACTGTGTCAGTTGCTGCGCCGTTTGGGTACGTTGTTGCCGTCTTTCAGCCAGTACCGCTTGCAACGCTTCAAGCGACGTATACTGCTTTAACGCCGATAGCTCAGCAGAACTGAGTTGTTGCTGTAATTGTTGACGACTCGTGGCGTTGGCCGTTTGCTTTTCGGCATCACTAACCGCTTGCGTCAACGCGTCTACATCCGCTAAACCGTTGGTCGTTGCTAACGCCTGTAGCTGCTCGGTCAGATCACGGACCTGCTGCGTCAACTGCTGGACCTGCCGCTGGACAAAGGCAAAGTCGGGGCCGGACATGGTCTGCTGTTGCATCACTTGATGGACTTGATCATAGAATTGGGCAATTCGAGTAACACTTGTCGTTAAATGATCCTGATCAACAGGAATCCATCCTGCCGCAAATTGATAAGGCTGAATCAATTGCCAGAGTTTGGCAGCCTGTGTTGCTAATGCTTGATCAGCAGTCGTGACCGCAGCTTGTGCGCGTTGCAGTGCCGCGACTAGTTCCAATTGCTGTAAGGCTTCACTGGCAGTCAGATTCGGTGCCAGACCAGCAGCCACTAATTGGTCTGATAAGTGGTCGGTTGCTTGCACCGGTTTACCCTGACTACGGGTCATCCCAAACCAACCAAGTAGGGCCACACCTGCTAACATCAAGATCCATTTAAAGCCGCCTAATGGTAGCAATAATCCCGCGACAATCCCGATTGCACCACCAATCAAGCGCCAATCAAGCGATGGACTATTCGGGGCCGGATGTTGGCGACGCGTGTTCGCCGTCGCTGCCAACGTCGCCTTCAAGGTCTCGATTGCGGCCTGTTTGTGCGGAGAGAGGCAACCTAACAGCTCAGGATGTGCATTACTTTGCGCTTGAAAATCAGCCTTGGCAGCACTTCCCTGCTGGGTCAACGTTTGGTATTGGCCTAAGGTTTGTTGCAGGGTTGGTAACTGAGCTTCTAATTGGTCAAACTGGTCTTGATGTTGGACGTAGAAGCCAACTAGTCCTTGAGATTGTGTATCAACTGGTTGCTGACTTAATTGCTGACGTGCACTCGCCAAGGCGTGTTGCAAGTCCGTTCGCTGTTGGCTTAATTGTTGATAGCGTGTCCTAGTCGCCGTAGTTAGTGTCGTCGTCATATTAGTGGCTTGCAGTTGCTGCAATTGTTGATAGACCGGCCACTGATTTCGTAAATTGGCGAGCTGTTGTTGTTCATGATCCAACTTGGTTAAATCACGTTGGGTACTTGTCCGTTGTGCCTGCAAATCCAGCAATCGATTTTGTAATGTTTCGTATTCTGGGTACCGTTGCTTGGCCGCCTTGACCTGTTCTGTCAACATGCGATAGTGCTGCAATGCTTGATTCAACCTGGGTTTGCGGCCGCGGGGCTTATATAACGCCTCCGCATCTGTCCGTAACGTAGTCGCCGTTTCTCGCCATGGTGCACTGCCCACCAATCCGACTTGTTGTAATTGCACGTTCAAATCGCTGGCGTGCATAGTTTTGAGCGCCGTCAATTCAGCCTGGTTAAACGTAAACAATCGCAAATACTGGTCACGATCATAAGGCGCTAACCACTTGTCAAGTAAGGCCAGCGGTTGAGCGGCCTGCGTCTGCACGTTCACCAAGGTAGCGGGTTGATCACCTAACCGGGTCAACCGGTATGTCGTCTCGTCAACCACTAGCTCTATCGAACCACCGTACTGATTCGTACCTTGTGGTTCATGGCGTTCAAGTGGGTGACGGCGGGAGGGAAAACCAAATAACATGCCGAGAATAAAGGCCCGTATTGTTGATTTACCACTTTCATTGAGGCCGTAAATCACTTGAAGCCCATCACCAAACTCGAACTGCTGCTGTTGAAATTTGCCAAAGCCCGCAATTTCAAGACGCTTAATCTGCATCATCATTCACCCCCGTCGTTAAATGGTACTGATCATTTAAGAGTCGCACCACTTGTTGTTGCCAAGCAGTGGGTGACATATCTTCCAGCAACGCAGTGTTCAGAAAGTCTTCATCCAAGAGTTTGCCTGCAAGTTCAGCGACTGCTTGATCGGTCACAACCTGCTCACCAACTTGTTGCCAGGTCGTCGCGTTAATACCAAACAAGGGGGTCATCGTATCCGTCGTTGCTTGCTCAATCGCAACCGGCCACCAATGTTCATTTGCCTGTTCCTGCAACTGGGCTAGAATGGCCCCCTGATTTAAGGCTAATTCCGCCATCGCACTCAGTTGAAGACTAGCTGGTAACGTAATCGTTACTAATTTTAAGCCGGTAACCATCTTCAATGATAATTGATCAGCTAACTGATGGACGATATGTGAACGGGACATGGGTTCTGGACTAGTGAGCGTTGGCGTCCAATCCGCCCATTCAATATCAGTCAAGGCGTGAAATACTGGTTGCAAGGTCTGATCGGCCTGGCTATTCACAATGAGGCACCCCTTCGCCCCAGTTTCACCGCGATGGCGCCCCTGCGTGTTGCCGGCATATACGATTGGTGGTTGCGAATTGAGCGTTTGCCGCTGATGAATATGACCAAGTGCCCAATAATCATAATGTTTCGTTAATAATTCACTAACGTTGAACGGGGCGTAGTGGTCACCCGCCACACCAATCTGACCGTGCAAGGTACCAATCTGATAATCAACGCCCGTGGCTTTAACAGGATAATCATCAACTGGGTCCGTCGTCACCCACCGCTGCGCATAGCTAAACCCACTAATCGCGACCCGTTCTTGTGCCACAGTCGTTAAGGTAGCCGTTGTTACCTGCGGGCCAAACACGTGCACATTGGCCGGAAAGTGCCAGCGACTTAAATCCGCTTGAAAATCATGGTTACCGAGCGATAGCAGCACCGGAATCGAAGCCGTATTCAACCGCGCTAGCGCCGTCATCAGTGCCGCCTGGGCCTGAACACTTTGGCCCTGTTGGTCAAACAAGTCACCAACGAGCAGGACGAAATCGACTTGCTCAGCCACCGCCAAATCGACTAGTCGGCTGAGTGCCCTCAGTGGTGCCGTCACTAACCGTTCCTGCAAAGCTGGTGTTAAGCCACTCAGTCCTTGAAACGGTGTATCTAAATGTAAATCTGCCGCGTGTAGAAATTTCATGATAACCCCCACTAAAAAAGGGGCAATCACGGAACAGATTCCGTCATTGCCCCTCGATCCTTAATTTACTTAGTTCTGGTATAATTCTTGAACTGGTTTAGTGATAATTTGATTTAAATCATTCATCAATTGGTTCAAGTTACGTTCTTTACCCATTAAGGACTTAATTTCGTCAACGTTGCCAACCTTATCAGCTAAATCATGGGCCTTTTGAACTTCGTCATCCGTCAATTCTTCCCCATTCATCTGCTTTTGTGACAATTGCATCTGAACTTCTTGAAAGTCCTTAAACAGTGAAAAGGCACTGTCATTGGTCTTCATCGTGTCATAAGCGACCTTTAATTCCTTGAATTCTTTAGTCTGACGTAATTCTTGTTCCAATTGGTTCGCAGTATCGTAAATATTTACGGCCATCGTGAGTTCCTCCTCGAAGTATGTGTCGTCATTATTTTAGCATTTTTAACGGAACTTGAATAGCATTAGTACGTTCAGAAGCTAGCTTTACTAGTTGCCAAGGAAACTTTTGGCTTTGGAGAACCAGTCTTTAGCCTTGTTCTTAACTGCATTAGCGCCCTTCTCAACGTTTTCCCATACGGATGATCCACTATCGGAACTATCCGAATCACTACTATTAGATTCGGTCGCCAGCGTCGCAGCATCCTTCGTACCAAAACTAGTATTATTCGTATTCGGCAAAATATTTTGTAATTCATTCTTGAATAACGAGGAAAGTTGATTTTCAGATAAACTCTTCAAATAATGAGTACTGTTCGTCGTATCAAATCCGATCCAAGTCGTGACCACAATGTCCGGGGTATAAGCAATCATCCACTGATCCTTCGTTCCCGAACCCGTACTGTAATCAGCCTGCGTACTCCCAGTCTTACCAGCAACCGAGTATCCATACGGCTTGGCCGCAGCCCCGGTCCCACTATTGTACGTGCCAAGCATCATACTGGTCATTTCTTTAGCAACGCTGGCGGACATAATTTTCTTCGTCTTAGTCTTCGTATTATCGACAACGACATTGCCACTAGCATCGACAATTTTCGTAATAAAGTGGGCCGTCGTTTTCTTACCACCATTCGCAAACGCTGTATAGGCACTGGTCATTTGAGCAGGTGATACCCCCGTCGTCAAACCACCTAAGGCAAGTGCCAGGTTATCATCCGACTTGGTAACGGGTAAGCCAAACTTTTTCACCGATTGATACCCTTTATTCACACCAATCTTATTCAATAACCAAACCGCCGGAATATTCATACTTTGCGATAACGCGGTATACATTGGGACCGATTTACTATAAACATTATCATAGTTTTTGGGCGCATATTTATTGGCCCCAAAAGTTTGCTTCTTATTAGAAAGGTTCGAATCATACGTATAACCATTTTGTAGTGCTGGTGTATACACTGCCAACGGTTTGATCGTCGAACCCGGCTGCCGCTTAATCTGAGTCGCACGGTTAAAGCCCCGGAAGACGTGTTTGCCCCGACCACCGACTACGGCTAACACACCACCCGTCGACGGATCAACCGCAATTGAGGCCCCTTGGACCTTCGTACCATCGTCCGCGTTGGCCGGGAACAACGTACTATCCTTAAAAGAATCTTGCATCTGTGTCTGATCATCTTGATCAAGCGACGTATAAATCTTATAGCCCCGATTCATAATGTCAGATTCCGTTAGCCCGTACTTATTAATTGCTTCATCAATCACCGCATCGAAATAATATGGATAATTATAACCACTTTCATAATGGTAGTTATTCGTCAGCGTCATCGCCTTTTGCGAATAAAGCTTATACTCACTTTTGGAAAGCTTATTATTAGCGACCATGTTATTCAAGACGACGTTTCGACGAGCCGTAGACGCTTTCGGATGATTGATTGGATCATAACCACTGGGCGAGCTCAGCATTCCGGCCAAGGTCGCCGCCTGGTCAACAGACAACTCTGACGCGTGTACGCCAAAATATCGTTCAGACGCATCCTCAGCTCCCCAGACACCGTGGCCGAAATAAGCGTTATTCAAATACATCGCTAAAATTTGGCCCTTAGAATAGACATTTTCAGTTTCAATCGCCAAAAAGATTTCCCGAAACTTACGTGAGAAGGTCTGTTGTTGTGTTAGGTAGGCGTTTTTGACCAATTGTTGCGTCAACGTACTCCCACCACCACTAATGTAGTCACGGCCAAGTATCTTATTGATAACGAGCAGGACAAATGCCCGCCCGATTCCTTTGACTGAGAAACCATGTTCTTTATAGAAATTACGGTCTTCAGTCGAAATTACCGCGTTCTGTAAGTTTTTTGAAATACTACTCAAATGGACATAGGTTCCCTTTTGTGAATAGAGTGAACCGGCCTTTTTATTGTCCTTATCATAGATTTCAGTTGTCTTTTCTAGCTCCGCCTGTAAATTACCAATTTTAGCCGTCTTGGCTTCATAAGTTAAATAGGCACTCCCAATTAAGATGACGGTCAAGACGAGTACAATTAGCCACCGTGTGATTTGTCGCCGGTGCCATTGGTAGCCGACGACGGCAGCGAATCGCTGCCAATAGGGTGCTAACCAATTGCCAATGACTCGTAAGCCGTCTTTGATCGTGGCCCAAAAACCATTTTTTTGCATAATCTTCCCCTTGTTCAGCCGACGCACCTGTCACAACGTCCGCGTTACTTGTTAGCTTTTACAATTGTATCATAAATTTTCCGATGCTCAGTAATTGACCACAACCTTGAAAAAATCTTCAACAATCAAACGCAACTCATTTTGTAGATAACCCGATGTTTGCCAGTTGTTGCCGAAATCACTGATTTAGGCCACGTGTTGTAACCAGATTAAAGGTCACTACGATAAAACGGCCATAAACAAAAAAAGCTTCCGAGCCGTCCATATGACATACTTGAAAGCTAGCTCAGCCATTACTTGCGCCGGACACCCCGGCGGTTAGCGTTGAGCTCATTTTGTTGTTGTTTAAATTTATCGAAGGTCGCATCGCGTTGTTTTTGATTCTTTCGAGGCGCCCGTTTCTTCGTATATTTCATATCTCACACCTCTTTTGATGACAATAATCATACCGTGAACGACGGCTTAGTGCAACCAATTAGACTGCTCACCACAGTCAGTCTTCATTACTAATGTGACTAGCAAAGGATTCGTATAGCTGCTTTGCCACCGTCGTATTCGGACTCACGACAAAGATCGTGTCGTGACCAGCCAAGGTCCCACTCACTTCTGGCAAGTTCAAATCATCAATGATCGCCGCCAATAGATTCCCATTACTCGGTAGCGTATGAATAATATTCATGAATTCAACACGGTCAATGCTCGTCACCACATCGTGTAGCGTTTCAAATAGCCGGTCCTGTTCATTTTTGTTAGTTGTTTTAAAAATCGCGTACCGCGTCTGACCGTGCTCATCCGGCGTCTTAACGATCTGCATCTCTCGGATATCGCGCGAAATCGTCGCTTGCGTCGCAGCAATGCCCTCTGCTTTAAGCTTAGCCATCAATTCTTCCTGGGTAGCGATCGGATATTCACTAATTAATTGTTCGATAACTGCTTGGCGCTCTGACTTTTTCATGTCGCGAAACCTCCCCAAATCTTGTAATGAATACATTATAGCAAATATTCACTTGGCAAACTACGCACAGAACTTCAAAAAGCACATTTTCCGCCACTATTAGGAAAATGTGCTTAAACAAATTTGTATAATTATTTAAAAGTAATGAGTCAACCACGGTTACCAGTCCACTAGTAACTAATCAAAGCGGCGTAAATATTGCCCTAATAAATCCAGACCCCGTTGTAACGTCGGCGTATCCGTACAGTAACCTAAGCGGGCGTGCCCCGGAATATCGAAACGTGAACCAGGCACTAATAAAACACCGGTATCCCGCAGTAATTGTTGACAGAACGTCTCATCATCGATCGGTACTATTAGTTTAATACACGACACTGAAACGCCATGTGGCGTAATCAATTCGACCCGCGGTTCCTGTGCGACCCACTCTGTCAGAATTTTGAGGTTGCGACTGACTAGCTCCCGATTTCGCGCCAGAACGCGTTGGCGGTGCGCTAAAATTCTAACGGCCAGTTGGTCATTCAAAACGCCCCCGCAGATCATCGTATAATCACGATACTTCCGAAAAATATCAGCAATGGCTTGACTAGGTGTCGCCGTCCACCCGATCCGGATACCAGGCGCTGAATAGGTCTTGGATAAACTGTTGACCGCAATTCCACGCTCGTATAAATCGGCAATTGAGACGAACGGGGTTTCATCCAGTGGCTCGTAGACCTCATCGGCCAAAACGTACGCTCCAACTGAGCGAGCTAATGTGACGACCTGTTCTAACAGTGTTCGATCTAGTAAACTCCCAGTCGGATTGATGGCATTATTGAGTAAAATCATCTTTGTTTCCGGCCGGATCAAGCGTTGCAGTTCCATAATATCCGGCAACCAGCCCGCTGACTCATGAATATGCCAATAATCAACCGTAGCGCCCAATGACTTGGGAATATCATACAGCTGCTGATAACTCGGGTACAGTGCAATCACGTGATCGCCGGGTTCCACCAAACTATAGATTGCTAAATGATTAGCCCCGGTCGCCCCATTTGTTTGGAGAACATTGGCTGCTGGCACTTGCTCGTATAACTGACTAACGAGTTCTTTAAATCGTGGTGAGCCCTCGATCCAGCCATAATCCATCCGGGCCGCCCCTAGTTCTTCGTAAAAATCCTGTGGTGCTTGTTGGTCGTCTAAAGCCGCAATTTCTGCCATCGTTAAGGCTGCGATTGAGCTTTGACTAATATCAGTGGTTGCTTCACGCTCATGTGCGTTTAACCAGGCCTCCACTCCGAAACCAGCAATCTTCATGCGTATCGTCCCTCTCATAAAAAGTCCAATACGACTAGCATACCGATTGTCAGAGGTAACCGCAACTATATTTTCGTGATGAAGGTTGCTAGCAACTTCACGCCGTATAGAATAATGATGCCACCACAGATTCGATTGATCCAGAGTAGGACTCGTGGTTGCATGAGATGTTTAAACTTACTGATCAAGCTGGTCAGACCGATGAACCAAATAATGGATGCTAGGATGACCCCCAACATAAAGAAATGGGTCAGTGCCGCCGGGATTGACACCCGAAACGCCGCCAACAACACGGAACCATCAATCAGTGCTTGCGGATTCAGCCATGCTACCGAAAAAGCGGTCAGAATCGCTGCTTTATATGAAAAGTCCGCGTCGAGGGTCCCCATTGCCGTGGCCTTTTGCCGCAACAGATTCCAGCCAATGTAAAAGACCAATAAACTCCCAATCAACAACACCCCTAATTCGAGCCAGGGAGTGGTCTGCAACAATCGGCCCACCCCATAAAAGCAAGCCAGGGAGAGCGACGTATCGAACGCAATTACAATTAAAGCCACCCGCAATGCCCGTTGCAATGGTTGTTCAATAGCTGTCGAAACCACAAATAAGTTTTGCATCCCGATTGGTGCAATGTAAACAATTCCAAATAATAATCCTTGTAAAAACACTTGCATGTTTTGACCTCCTTAAGACCAGCCAATTCGATTCTTTTACCAACCAATTATCGTTCAATCAATTGGTCATATCCGACTAGCTTTTAATTCAGAGATGATTATAATAGAGATAATTTCATTTGTAGCCAACCAATTTAACAATTTTCACCCAACCACCTGAATCAATCATCAAATTTCTGGCTAGTAGAATGACAGCTTAATTCGCCCGCATGGGCACTCAGGAGGCGTTTGCCATGGCAATTTTAACGATCAACTGGCAACCAAATAAACAGGTCAGCACACCAATTTACCAACAAATTACTAACTATTTTCAAGAACAAATCGCGAAAGGCAATTGGGCCGTTGGGGCTAAGCTTCCTGCGCAGCGTAAACTGGCCGAACAATTCGGCGTGAATCGTAGCACCCTAATTACGGCACTTGATGAACTAATGGCAGTCGGCTTAATTACGAGCAATCCAGGCTCTGGGATGGTTATTTCAGGTAACCATTGGTCCAGCTTATTGGCGGAACACGTCAACTGGTCGCAATATGTTAAAGCAGGCCAATTCAAGCCCAATTCCCACGCGCTCCAAAAAATCAACCAATTTGAAACCGATGCGGTTATTCGTTTAAGTACGGGTGAACCCGCACCAGAACAATTTCCCCGTCCACTTTTTCAACGGGCCTTTGCACATCTAGGCGAACAGTTAACGAGTTTGAACTATACCGAGCCTGCGGGCATTTTGGCTTTGCGACAACAAATTGCACGTCACTTGGAAAAAGTTGGGATTCATACCCATCCGGAAAACATTCTGATTACTTCCGGATCATTACAAGCGCTCCAACTGGTCTCAATGTCACTATTTCCCAAAGATGCCACCATCTACACGGAAGCACCTACTTATGTCAAATCTTTACACGTCTTTCAATCGGCCCACACCCATCTCGCTGGCATCCCGATGGACAGTCAGGGCTTGGCGTACTGGCAGATGAACGCCCCCATTCAGGGACACCATGCCATTCTTTACACGATTCCGACATTCAATAACCCGACTGGAATCGTCATGAGTGCCGAGCGACGTCAACAGGTCTTACAAACCGCACAAGAACACCGCTTACCAATCTTAGAAGACGCCGCTTATCAAGATGTCTGGTTCGATCAGCAGCCGCCACAGCCACTGAAGGCACTCGATAAGACTGGCAACGTTATTTATTTTGGTAGCATCTCAAAGTCCCTTGCACCGGGATTACGCATCGGCTGGACGGTGGCCGCCAAACCGGTCATCGATCGCTTGACTGACGTGCGCATGCAAACCGATTACGGCGCTAGCTCACTGTCACAACTTGTACTGGCAGAAATCTTAGCTGATCCTGAATATGAAACGTATCAAGCTGATTTCCGGTCCGTACTTGTCAAGAAGGCCGCGGCGGCAGAACAAATTCTGCATCATTACTGGGACGATTTTGCGACTTGGCAGACGCCCACGGGTGGCTTTTATCTGTGGGTCCGCTTAGCCGACAACATTAATATTCCCAAATTATTCGACCTTGCCACTGCGCACAACGTTCTCTTCAACCCTGGTAGTATCTACGATTTCCAGCCGAATCAGTACATTCGTCTGAGCTTTTCTTATGAATCCAGCGATCGCTTTGAACAGGGGATTAAAATTTTAACTGATTTAATTCACGCCAATTTTAACGTTTAATCAAGTAAAGATTTCGTTAATACACCTGATTAACCATCATCGATGATAAAACTATGCTAGAATGAAGACTGAATAATTCACAATAATGATAAGGGGCGTATTTTGATCATGGATGATGTTAAAGCAACGGTACTATCGATCTTGCAAGATTTAACTGGGGAAGATGTTTCAAACAATATGGATGCCAATTTATTTGATGAAGGTATCTTAGATTCCATGGGTTCCGTACAACTGTTACTAGAACTTCAAAATCAGCTTGGTATTGAAGTGCCCGTTTCCGAATTTGAACGTTCTGAATGGGAAACGCCTGCTAAAATCGTAGCTAAGGTCGCTAGTTTACAATAAATAAAAATTCAAATCGCCGTTAAGCACGCTGCTTAATGGCGATTTTTTAATTAGCTGGAAAAATTGTCTAATTAACAGCTGATTTACTGCAAATAACTTTAATTTGCCGATTTCCGACATTACCCGTGGCACCAGCAATAATGGCTATCACAACTCATTTTGGAAAATTTTACGAAAATGATATGCAAAGTTTACACAATTTTGATAAACAAACGTTCGCTAACTGAGTAAACTAAAATCACTAAAATCATTTTTGTAAGGGATGGTATTTTGAAAATCAGTGTTCATCAGCTCATCTGGGTCACGATTGGCGCAATTAGCTTAACTATTTTTACCGGATTCGGACACCTATTTGCCCGGCACCACCAGGCTATTGCCAGTAATCGGCCAATCACTAAAGTTAGTCATTCAGCAACTAAGGTAACCACGCCAGTCCCGGAGACCGTTGACTGGCACAAGCCCTCCCTGTCACGGCCGTATCCCAAACTGGCTAAATACGATGACATCAACATTCAGGTTTCAATCAAAAAACAGCGAGTCTACTTAAAAAACCACGATCAGACCCTTTATACCATGCTTGCTTCTACGGGCAAACATGGCTCTGATACCCCCAAAGGACACTTTGAAATCCAAGCCGAACGAGGACAACACTTTTTTAACACGCAATCGGGTGAAGGCGCCAATTACTGGGTCTCATTCAAGGATCATGGGATTTACCTATTTCACTCAGTCCCAGTCGATGCTAACGATCAATACATCGTTAAAGAAGCCCAGCAACTTGGTAAAAGTCGCCAATTCACATGGTTGTATTCGTCTGACGATTGCTGATGCCAAATGGCTCTATGAAAACATTTCAACCCATACACCGGTGGTTGTCAGTTAATGAAAAAAGAATTTAGGCCACATCCTAACGACCGCCATAATCTACTCTGCTATCTCAGCAGCATGTTAATTACCTTTTTTGGCTTCTATGGCTTTACTTACCTAGTCACCTGGTTAACGATTGAAAAGACCGGTGATCCCCAGTTACTCGGCAACGTCATGGCGATGACAATGCTGCCGGCAATCGGTCTGAACCTAGTAGCTGGTCGGGTACTTAAATACTACTCAGCCAAACAAATGATGTTCATTACGGATATTTTGACGGGAATACTCTTCATTGGTGCCTATTACGCACTAAATACGGTTAGTTGGCAAATCACTTGCTTAGTCATCGTCGCCGTTCTTAATAAATCAATTGGGGTCTTTTATAAGCTCAGTAACAAAACGATTTTGCCAGATCTTCTTGCGCCCGTAAATATTCAAATCGTCAACGGCTATCAAACTCAGATTCGCCAGTTGGCCATCGTTAGCGCGACAATGCTCGTCACGATGGCATTACTATGGGTAACACCGGCTACCCTAATCTTAACAATGGGGATAGCGTTCTTGGTTTCAGCCGGCTTCGATTGGCAATTCCGAACACGTTCCAATCTCTCCTCGGATTCGGTTGTCACCGTCAAGCTAGACCGCCATCGATCATGGCCGACATGGTCGTTACTGTACGCCGTTCTCGGTTATCTGGTCGACGCGACGATTGCAGTAGCCGTTCCTTGGCTCGTCGTCAGCAAGTTGCATAGTCACTGGCCACTTAGCTGGTTCTTAACAGCTAACGCCACAGGTATCTTATTGGCACCACTATTGCTAAAACGATGGTCAAAGCAATCCCTGCTAACTTTGACGGCCTTCACCGGTGGGTGCTTACTACTTATGTGGCCGACCTTTGCCAGTCTTATGATTACCATGTTCTTAATTGGTGCATTACGCGGACAGACCAACATTAGTTTTTTCACCACTATCCAACAAATCCCCACAAACAATCGTAATACTCTAATGACGGGGGTCTTAACCGTCATCGACACCACTACCGTTATTGGTAGTTTGCTAGCACCCCGTTTGATCTTAATGCTCGGTTCTTGGACCCTCCCCTTGCTTGGTGGTGGTATCCTCTTGTTTTGTTTGACGCGGCTAATTATCTTATTGAACAACCAAAAGCAGTCTTCATCCGATATCGACGAAAACTGCTGAGCAACAGTCATTTAATTTGAGGCCGAGGGACCTAGATCTTGACCATTGGATGCAATCACTCGCTGATACCAGTAGAAAGAGTCCTTCGGGATTCGGGCCAGAGTTCCACTACCATCGTCTTGACGATCCACATAAATCAATCCGTATCGTTTAGACATTTGCCCTGTACCTGCAGAAACTAAATCAATACAGCCCCAACTGGTATAACCAATCAGTTTGACGCCATGGTGAATTGCCGTTGCCATTGCTTGAATATGTTTACGTAGATAGCTAATCCGGTATACATCATGGATTTGACCATCTACTGTCAAATAATCCTTGGCACCCAATCCATTTTCAACAACCATTAGTGGTAAATGATATCGATCATTCATCAGCTCCAAATAATATTGTAGACCAGCCGGGTCATCCGCCCACTCCCATTCAGAGTATTGTAGATATGGGTTACGCGCGCCCATCGAAAAATTACCGCCAACAGTTGCACTGACCTCATGTGTTGTAACTGCCGTTGACATGTAATACGAGAAGGTATACCAGTCAACCGTACCGGCTTTCAAGGCTTCTAAATCACTGTCCGTAATGTCTAAATCAACTTGATGCTCATTCCATAAACGTCGTGCATAGGTTGGATACTGTCCCTGGCACTGCACATCACCACAGTAATAGATGTTTTGTTCCCAGACGTACCGATTCTGCAAGACATCCGCCGGATCACAGGTTAACGGATAAGACGTGATACCGCAAATCATGCAACCAACTTTATTTTCGCCATCAATCGCATGTGCTTGCTGTACGGCTAAAGCACTAGCGACAAATTGATAATGTAATTGTTGATAAGCGCGTTGGTAATCTGCATCACCGGCTTTGGCACGCAATGCCAGAAACATGATCGTATTATTAATTTCATTGAAGGTAATCCAGTGCTTTACCAGCCCACGATACGCCGTAAATAGCGTTTCCGCATAATGCTGGTAAAAACCAATCATCCGACGGTCATTCCAGCCACCATACGTTTCCTCCAGATACTGTGGCATATCGAAGTGTGAAATCGTCACCAATGGTTCAATTTCATATTTTTTCAAAGTTTCGAACACCTGGCGATAAAAATCCAACCCTGCTTGATTAGGTTCATTTTCATCGCCGCGTGGGAAAATCCGTGACCAGGAAATCGACATTCGATACATTTTGAAACCCATCTCTGCAAACAGCGCAATATCTTCTTGATATCGATGATAGAAGTCAATACTAGTCTGATTAGGATAATAGTCATCTGGCAGTACCGCTCCGTGTGCTCCAGCAGGAATTGAATCCCCTTTTCCAGGAGTACCATCCGCTTGCAAATAAGTGACTTGCCGTCGCTGATTAAGGCCTCCCATTGTCGTAATATCCTTCATAGTCAGGCCCCGACCATCAACATCATAAGCACCTTCGCATTGATTAGCGGCAGTAGCCCCACCCCAGTAAAAATCAGCCGGAAATTGCATATTCACACCTCTTTCTCAGGCTTCACAGGTTGCATGGGCGCATTACCTTGATTCGAAACTGCCGCCCGCTTTTCTTCAGCTTCAACTGCCGCCTCTTTGGCAATCAGTTGCTTTTCATAAACTTTAAAGAAGGGATACCAGATAAGCGCTGACGGAATCAGCATCAAATAGTCAGTCAATGCGTTGCGCCAACTGAGCGTACTGAGATAACTTCCAAAACCCATGGGTAAAATCGCGGTAATTACAATCCACCCCGGTGTTAAAAATCCAATCTTGTATAGTACGAGTGCACACAACATAACTACCGGAATATTCAGGACAAACGGGATACTCATAATCGGATTATACATAATTGGAATACCAAAAGTCATGGGTTCATTAATTTTGAACCAGCCGGGGATAATTGACAGCTTACCAACGGCACTCAGCTGTTTAGATTTAGAACGCATCGCCATTAGCGCTAACGGCAGGGTATTCCCAGTTCCACCTGCTACGGTCATAAATGAGAACAACATCACAGGTGCAAACACCACCGGCTTCCCAGCTGCCTGCAATGCGGCATTTTCAGAAACCGCTTGAATCACTAACGGCATCACAATTGGGACTAAAATCATCGTACCATGAATGCCAAAGGTCCATAATAAAGCACCCAAGATACACAGGACAAAAATACCTATGGTTGCAGTCAGTGCACTCAGTGGAATTGCCAGTAATTCCATAAAACCCGAACAAATATTATACTTACCGGCTGTTCCAACCGTGACTAATAACGATGCGCCCAAGAAAATCACGGCGTTAAACAATAATGGCACAATGGATGCAAAACCGTCTTGGAGAAATTGGGGGACTGCATCTGGCATGTTGATTCGAATATTCTTGTCTGTACATAATTTCTCAACGCGGACGGAAATCCAAACTACGACGAAGCCAATAAACATTCCCTGAGCACCTAAATAGGTTGTATCAATGCTAACTGTTCCAGTCTTACTGACAATCAACCCACCGGCCACAATCCAAAAACCAAATAATGCGTCAATCGCATTCATGATTGGGGCCGTCATTTTTAAATTCTTGGCGTAATGGAATCCCAAGAATAAAACAACCCAAATTGATAAAGAATTCATTGAGAATTGGAATGGAATCTTCAAGTAGGCTAACAGAATACTCTTTGCTGATAACACGCCAAACATCGTCGGTCCAAGTACTGACATCGTGATTTGAAAGATCGCGCCAACCATTAGAATACCCATCAAAGACATCATAGCTGCCTGTAATGCGGTAATAAACTTATTATTGCCAAGTCCCTGGCCGGCGCGTTGTAAGCCGACCATCAGTTTACTATTAAAAAAGCGTTCCATCGTCCTTCACCCCCGAATACTAATCCCTCGTCATCACACCAAGTTCTCGGCCAGTTTGAAAATATGGGCACTGTCACCCACCGCATAGTCCAATGGTGGAATAGCAGCGACGGGCAACCCAGTTGCCGCCTCAACTTCACCCTGCCGATAAGCCACTTGCGGCCCCATTAAAATAACGTCATAGTCCTGATAGACATCTTCATACGCGGACAAGCCTACTGCCTGGATTTGCCCTGCAACACCTTGTTCGTCACGATATTGCTGTAACTTTTTCATTAAAATGCTGGTTGACATACCGCCCGCACAAACTAATAACACGTTGATTGCCTTCATAAATCGACCATCCTTTCAAATTTTTGAGACATCTTTAACATCTCAGCGATTAACTCGTTAGCTAACAGACTCGTCATAAAATGATCTTGAGCATGAATTAGTAAAATATCAATGGAAACCTGTTGACCATTCGCCTCAGCCACCAGTAGTTGGGTTTGAACATCATGTGCTTTCCCCAGTGCTTCACTAGATTGCTTCAATAACATCTTAGATTCGGAGAAAGCATCGCGATGCATCGCATCTAACGCATTAAAAGCCAGCGTACGACCTTCACCAGAATACGCGATAAGTGTCATTGCAATGTCTTGAGTTTCAGTATTATTGGCTAATGTCATTATCCGGTTACCTACTTTCTGTATTTGTCGACAAACATATCGTAACAAGTTTTGTCATTAACCACAAAAGCGCTTACATATGCTTGTGTATAGATTTAAGGTCCATGAATTAGCAGTATCAACACACACGTGGCGTCATAATAGCTGAATTAGACTAAATATCCAACTTCATCACTATTAGTGTATAGGTTTAATGACCAATTTATGTATTGTGTATAGCTGATTCATCGGGTTGTATAGCTTACTCATTTTAACGCGTTTTTTTCAGCCTTGAACTGTCGAAAATGTCTCGCTATAATCGAATCATGAAAATCATTCGCACACTTGCCGTCACAAACACGGAATTTTATGACTGGTTAGAAAAACAACTACTCATAGAGATTCAAGCCGCTACTGGTGAAATACTCACAGCAACGTCAATCAAGAAAGGACTGACATATACAAAAACGACCGCCAAAACGGCCGCTCAGATTAAAATTACGATTGACGATTATCAGCGTGGGATTAAGTACCAAATGACAGCTATTTCACCACTGGATACCGTAACCGTGACCTATTCGACCATTGCTGAAGGCACCAAAACAACCGTGACCTTTCTAGAAGATGTTGACAGTTATCGGCCACAACAACACCATTGGCTACTCAGAAATTTTAGTCAAGCACTGCTACTCGGACGGATGTCTGACAAGTTATTGCAACTCGAACAACAAATCATTGCTCACCGAACAACAACTTGCAAACCGAGCCAACCATAGATACTTTGTCAACGGTTAGGCCTTTAAATTCATACGAATCGCTGACCATCTAAATAGTCGCTTCAAGCAATCGCCACTGCTTGAAGCGACTTATTTAAGTCTCATTTAAAAACTGCTCCGTCAATGCTAGAACCAACCATCATCTCCCCATCAAAATCAAAGCTGACACCTTCCTGATATCAATCTCAAACGATTATCCGTGGCACTTAAGATTAGTGTAATTGCTTTAAGATGACCAGTAGCGTCCCAATCATCTCATCATTCACAATCAGTTTAAATGTCTGCTCGACCGGCCGTAGACACCGTCGTAATTGCTGATAATCTTGCGAATACTGGGTCACTAATTTCCGCGTTTGCGCCGTTGTCGTCACAATCTTGCCAGCCAAAATACGGTCAATCATGCTACCCAAGTGAACAAACAGGCCAATTTGTTGATCCTCAGTTAGTTGGTATAAGGTTGTCAAATCATCCATGAGTGGTGGTAACACACGCTGCAACTTAGCAACTTCTGCGTATTCGAACTGCGTCTTAAAATACTGATAGATCTGATTATAAGTATCCCAGCGACCAGCTTCCGGCCGAAACATCAGCACTTGATCTAACTGCTGATGTGAATGTTCAAAAATTGCTGCCATCGAAATAAACGGAATGCCGAATAATTGAGGATCAAAGGTGCCGACAAATGCATGAATCTGATAAACCTGTTGTAGTCTAAGTACGGTTGCCACCAACTCATCACGATGCCCAATTGCCAACGCTTTGACGCGCATCTGTAACCGTGAATATTGGTCAATATAATCTTTTAATTGCGCAGCACCCCCCTCACCCGTATGACACAGCGTAATAATCAATTCATCTTTTGTTGTCTTTTCGGCGTTCAGTTGGTTTAGATCGACTTGCACTAGATGATAAACATCGTCCACGTCCATTACGCGCGCACTCTTTCGAGCAGCATCGACTCCGACTAAAGTCACTGGGACTTGAATCATCCGAATTTTGATCGCGAGTTCGCCTTGAATGGTCGTCAACATCCATTTGATTGCCCCCATATCATAAATGACTAGCACACCTGCACCGCAATCAATCTCGCTGATTTTATGCTTCAGTGCCTTCATCACCATCGTGCTATCGGATGATAAGTCAACATCATAAGCATAAGTATTGCTGACAGCGCTGAGCGTGTTCGTTGTTCGCATCAGGGCCTGGGCAGTCCCCATTCCTTGCATGACGTAAAGCACAACCGGGTGATGACGCGTCACTGGTGATTGTGCAACTAAAAACGTTGCTAATAAAGCAGCTTCAGCCGGTGAAATGGTCAAATCTAGTTTTGTCGCTAAGACCTGTGCTAATTTAACAGCAGCCTCATATTCGGCCACATGTTGTGACTGTAATTGCGTGATCATTGTCGCTGATGCAGGTTTGGTCGTTGGCATTTGGCGATACATCCCATTAATGTGTAAACATAATCCATTAAACACACTCTCGGTCAACGGCCGTGCCAATAACCGTTCACAATCTGGTTGCCACTCTTTGACAATCTTAATAATTAGTGGCGCAACGATTTGTGCTAAATTTTGCGTATTGGACGCACGCTGTTGGACGATACTCGGTTTTATCACTGACGGTGATTGTTCAACTGACCTTGGCACTTGGACACTGCAAGGATTTGTTCCCGGCTCAACTTGTTGCCGACTCGCTTGCAATGAATCTGAGCTCAAACCCGAAGACGACTTGGCCGCAAACGATAAATCAGCTGCTGCCAACACGGCCGCCAATTCTTGTTGATAGTCCCGTTCGTGCGCTAACGCTTGTTGAACGGCGGGCGATAGATCCGCAAGGTACACGCGAACTTCACGGTCAGCATCAGCCATAAATCGGACATAAGCCTGCGCACAGGCCATCGTGATGGTCGCTTTCATCGTTTTCAAATTCTGATCATAATTTGCCAGCATGAGCGCCTGGGCAACGGCTAGTTCCAATCGAATCGTCCGCTTGGATTGTTGAGCTTCAATCGTCAAAAAACGACGAATCAACGCCCATCTTTCTGACCACGGTCGTTGCTTAAAATCAGGTAATTCAATTTTCATTATCAATTGCTGCGTCCTAAGAATTTCCTGATCAATCCCGCTCACTAAAATGATTAACGGTGGTTGCTTATGGGACGCCACGGCTTCCATGACACTCGTCAATTGTGCGCGTTGCGGGCCATCTAAATAGTCGTAATGGTCGATCACAACAATACCGCCCTCGGAGTGTGCCCAAAGACTGTGCGCTAGCTGGCCATGCTCACCAAATAATTGACTATCAAGTTGGTGAATATCGTCTGCATAATCACGACACTTAACAATGATGGGGCTGCTAGCTGCCGTTAATATACCCCGTTGCTCAACAAAATTCTGAATTTCGTGTACAAACGTGGTACTGCCCGCCCCACCGTTTGCCACAATGTGAATATTCAAAGGACCACTCGGATACAAAACAGCCGCTTTTGCTAGTTTGATCGCATGTTGCAAGCTATTTAAACGACCAATTAGTCCCGTAAATGGCTCTTGGAGGTGGGACGCAGCTAATAAAAATTGAACTGGCCGCGTCTTAGTCTTGACCAATTTTTGTTTGCGCACTAAGGCATTCAAAGCCGCGCTAACATTTGTGCGTTGCATTTTCAATTGTGTAGCAATGACCATTGCTGTCACACCATCGTGATACCGCGTATCCGTTAAAACCAATTTGCGTACCGTATCATAAATAAGCTCTCGTGTCGTTTCCATTAGATTTCCCCCACAAAATTCGCATCACTACATTTATACCAGATTTGTACATATTTCGCTGTGATTGGCATCCGCAAAAAAAGCACCCGTTGCTCATCACAGCGCGTGTCGTTTTGATCAATAATTAGCCATAATTAAGCCACAAGTTTGGTTAAAATTTGCGTGGCATCCGCCAAAACTTTTTCTGGGTGCTGGCGGGCGTCAGTCAACATACCCAATGGCTCTAAATTCATTGCAGCAAATTCTGCGTGCCGAGTTTGAAATTGACGATGGAATGGGAGTAAGTCACTGGCCGTCATCGCTGACCTAACAGCTACTGGTGCTGGATAACGATTCAACACGGTGTAGATTTTAGGATTGGTCAGTGTGTATTCCATGCTGAACTGTAAGGCCCCTAAATCTTGATACAACAACGTGTTGACATCCGTTTCAGTCGAATAGGTTAAAATAATTTGTTGCGCTAATGGCAACCAGCACTCGTTGAGTAACCAAGTATAGTTATCGTGTTTCGGACCCGTAGAATCAAGATCTATCAATAAATAATCCGTCTGGACACCCTGCAACGCTATCCAAAAGTTGTTGAGCTCGTTAGCCGTTCGAATATCTGACTGCCACTCATGGCAGTGATGCTTTTGAATGGTCCGCCACGTAACGGTTTGATAATTGCAACTAACGATGGTGACCGTCATTTTCCAATTAGTCAATACGTTCGCTAACGCCAGTGTCAACAAGCTCTTGCCACTAGCAACCTGCGTTCCACCAATGACTAGTGTCTGTGGTTGTTTCCTCAAAACAAAACCCTCCTTAGCTTAATTTACACCAACAGCATACCCGGACAGTCGCTGAATTACTAGTGTTTTGCATGTATAACAGGGGGGACTTTGGGCTTTTTATGAGAAGTCACTGATAAGTTTGTTGGCGAATTAATTCACTCGTTGAATAAGTCAAGTGGGCGATGGATTAATTCTGCATAGGGTTGACAAGACACGGTTTTGGCCATAAAAAGTAAGCGCCAACATGTATAGCAATCAATTTAAGCGGATACAATTGAATTTCACCATTGCTACTTATCTTCTCAAAAATTAGTTTTTACTAATAATGTTTAGTTATGTCAATTAACTAACTAGCACCCGGTTTGTAAAGAACCATCATCGACGTCTCAAGTACACGCTAACTGCCAAATAACCATCCCCAGCTACCTACGACCAGAAGATATTAATCAAAATTAGCTCGACTAGTAATGCAGAACCTAGCCGAGCTAATTTACTTTTCTCAATCAGAAGTTTCTGCGTACCCTGGGCGAGCCAATATTAGAACTGGCTGCTGTCGTTAATACCAGCCCTAATGAATTAATGACCCCCACCCCTGAATAAAACGACTATTTTGCGACATCCCGCACAGTTTTTAACCACTCCTTCAAACAAGTTGACTGGTTAGCATAACTTTTCCATCACGATAATTATCCAATCACTTGTTATTCAGCGGCCAAGGCTTTGATCGGATTAGCCCGCGCAGCCCGCCTTGCTGGTAAAATAGCCGCAAGCCAGGCGATAATAATTGCGATTATAAAAATTGCAATTACGTTGCTGAGCTGAATCTGAACTAGCGCATACCCGCCAGTTAGCTTAGCCAGACCATGATTTAGCCCTCGTTCAGCTAAATAGGACAGCCCAGTCGCTAACGTGGCACTGATAATGCCTAACATCAGCGCTTCACTAGTAAATAGCCGGCGAATATCACGCCGGCGCTCTCCCAACGACCGCAGAATACCAATTTCTCGCATCCGAGCACTGACCGACATGAACATCGTTACAATAATCATTAATGCGGAAACGATTAATGAAATCCCCGCAATCGCCGCCAACACTTTAGTGGCAATATTAACGTAAGTATTGAACGAATCCAAAGTGGCCGCAATACTAGTCGCGGCAAATGGATGCTTGCCATTAATTGATAAGTGGTTAATTTCATTGACCACGACCTGATTTTGCACCCGACTCTTAATTCTAACGCTCACAAACGTTGGTTGTGTTGAGACACGTGCTGCTGAACGCATCGACTGCATCGTGGTGTAGTTAACTGCATTCAAACCGACCTCAGAGGTACTATCTACTATTCCGGCAACCGTCAACACACGCGCCACGGTCACGGGTTGCCCTTTTTGATTGAAGGTTTGATAACTCACAGTCACAGCCCGACCCACTAACTGACGCCAACGCGTTGCCGACCATTTCTGCGCGATTGAAGACTTATCTAATACGATTTGATTGTCACCCGCCACGTGGCCTGCTTTCAACTGCCGGGTCGGGTCACTACTCGTCCAGGTCGTCAGTTCAGGTGCGGCATACTTTTGTTGTCCAATCGCAATCGTTGCGTTTGTGGCTGAAATCCCGGGTTCCACGTTGGTCACGTGCTTAAGGTCACGCAACGCTGTGAGTTGTGAGTCGGTGAACACTGGCATCCGGGCTGCGATACCACCGGCTACAGCTGGATCATAGACGGCCGCAGCCTGTTCATCACGATCCTTCGCGTTATCCGCTTGGTGCATGACCATAATTGATTGTGGGTCCACCAACGCATTCATTTCGTGATTAATATACCCTTTTATGCCGGTCCCCAGACCATTGAAAATCATGACGGCGAATAATCCAATCGCTGTGCCAACGACAATTAGCGTATTCCAGATCCACGTATGCCGCATATGCTTGAAGGCCATCATGACTGATACCCAATACGATAGTGGCCGCGCAGGTAGTGACGCAACCGTTTGCGTGGTGCCGACATTTTGGGTGGTCACTGGTTGTGACTTAATTCGTCCATTCACCAACTCGGCAATCCGGGGCGCCGCACCCGCCACGCGCTGTGAATGGGTCACACAAATCACTAAGCTCCCTTCCCGTGCGATTTTTTGAAGCATGGCCATGACATCGGCGGTATTGTCTGCATCCAGCGCACCAGTCGGCTCATCCGCAATCAAAATTTTAGGATCACCGGCTAATGCCCGAGCGATTGCCACCCGTTGTTTTTGACCACCTGATAATTGTTGCGGGTATTTTTTTATTTGTGCCGTCAAGCCAACGTTTGCTAGGAGCTCGTGTGCCCGCCGCAATCGGTCACCATGGCTTAATTTAGTCATATCTAAGGCTAGCATGACATTCTCAAGCACGGTCAAATGACCGATTAGATTGTAGGTCTGTGAGATATAGCCAATGACTTCGCGCCGGTACTGATCCAGCTGGCGCTCATGATGATAATCAAGTGGTTGTCCAGCGATACTGACGGTTCCCGTGAAATCATGGTCTAGTCCTCCAATAATATTCATCAAGGTTGTCTTACCACCACCTGATTCACCGACAATCGCCACAAACTCACCGAGTTCAAACTGCAAGTTAATGTCCTTCAAGACGTTGAATGTTTGTTTGCCAACCTGATAGTTCTTACAAATATTTGTTAGTTCTAAGTAGCTCATCACCAAGCCCCCAATATGGCATTTTGAATTAGTTTTCAGAATACCACCCCGGACGACTAAACAGGTCATTAAAATTTTAGTATTGGAAGTTGCCTTATTAAGATTTTAATGTTTGTTTCGATCATCACACCGACTTATAATCAGACATAAATCATGCTTGGTTTCACTAACTCGGATGGGCGGTCATTTGTAAGCATCACGACGCCCGCAACCCAGTTTGAGCATTTATCTGAAGAAAACACAGCCAAGCCTCAAACGGAGGGATAACCATGAAAAAGGCTTTCAGCTTAATCGGTTCCGACTATATTCGTTGCGCGATTTTTTTCGTGATTGCTTTTTATGCCGTCACCGCAGATCCCAGCGGCCGTTTTCACCTACATTGGACGTTAACCAACCTCTATCTGACTTCTGCATACTTCTTCGGCCATCCACTCCTAATGTGCCTATTGCCACGACTTACCCATAACCCTTTTCAAATGATTTCAGTCGCTTCACGTGCCTTGAATGATGCGACCGGTCAACATCAAACAATCACTCAAATTTATCATAACGCCGTCAATCCCGTCAGTAGCCGTGATATGTTGCTCTCTCAAAATGAATATCGTGACGATATGATATCGATCAGTGTTTCCTTTGTCATTCATGGTTGCCTATTGTTACTATCTTGGCCGTTGATCGGGATCATTTTACTCGGCCGGGGCGGTAAAGCCTTGATCCGTCGACTGATAATCCACTTCACACGATAAGTCTGGTTCCAGTTACAATAGTGGACCTCCGCTACCTACTTGCGATTTCTGCGATTGGTTCACAACTTGCGTTCGCCATCGGATGTATATCGAGTTCCGTGCCTCTACGGCCGCAACAAAAAAATGCCACGCATTCTCGCCCGGCTTTAACGGCCGGTTTAGTATGCGTGGCGTTCAAATTTGAACAGTTGTTAATTAATTCTAATTACATTTCATCGGGAGCCTTAACGCCAAGTAAGCGAAGGGCTTCCTTCAGGACGATGCTGACACTCTTGACCAAAGCCAGACGAGCGTTTAATTCATCATCTTCAACTAAGATTTTGGTGTTAGCATAATACTTGTTGTATGCCTTGGCTAAGTGGATCGCATACTTAGCAATAACGGATGGTTCGTATTCCGTGCTGGCACGTACTACAGTCGCTGGGAATTCACTCAATAACTTCAAGGTATCCCAAGCGGCTGGGTCGCTTAACGTTTGCTCGGTTGCCGCAATTTCTGGGCTACCAGCTTTACGTAAGATACTTTCAGCGCGTGCATGGGCGTACTGCACGTATGGCCCAGTCTCACCCTCGAAACGAACAACTTCTTCCAAGTTAAAGTCAAAACTGTTCATCCGTTCGTTCTTCAAATCATGGAAGACCACAGCGCCAATCCCAACCGCATCCGCAACTTCATCCTTGTTAGGCAAGTCCGGATTCTTGGCTTCGATTTGTTCATGAGCTAACGCAACCGCATCGTCCAAGACCTTATCAAGCAGGATGACCCGGCCACTCCGAGTTGACAACTTCTTACCACCAGAAGTAATCAAACCAAATGGAATGTGGTGGATCTGGTCAGCCCAGTCAAAGCCCATCTCGGTCAACACAGCCTTTAATTGCTTAAAGTGGTTGGTCTGTTCATTCCCAACGACGTAGAGGGACTGCACGAAATCATAAGTCCGTTTCCGGTAGATCGCAGCGGCCAAGTCCCGCGTGATGTACAAGGTCGCGCCATCTGATTTTTTAATCAATGCCGGATTCAAGTCATATTTGCTTAAGTCCACCACTTCGGCGCCTTGACTTTCTTGCAAGAGGTGCTTGTCTTCCAAGATGTCGACAACTTCTTGCATCTTATCATTGTAGAAGGCCTCACCCTTGAAGGAATCAAAGTCGATATCCAATCGTTGGTAAATCTTCTTGAACGCTTTCAATGATTCTGAGCGGAACCATGACCACAGATGGGTGGCTTCTTCATCACCATTTTCCAATTTCTTGAACCATTCACGCGCCTCGTCATCCATTTCAGGATGATCGACGTCTTCTTTATGGAAACGTACATAGTATTTTAATAAGTTATTGATTGGATCAGCTTTGACCTCAGCTTCGCTTCCCCACATTTTGTAGGCCGTGATCAACTTACCGAACTGCGTGCCCCAGTCACCTAAGTGGTTGATCTTAACGGGTTGGTAATCCAACTTACTTAAAATATTTGCCAAAGAATTCCCAATCACTGTTGACCGCAAATGCCCCATTGAGATTGGTTTGGCAATGTTTGGCGATGACATATCGATGGGAACTTGACCCGCTTCACCGAGCTTAGCATCACCAAAATGGCCACCATTCGACAACACTTGATTTAAAATATCGGCTGCAAACGCATCCTTCTTGAAGAAGAAGTTAACGTACGGGCCCATTGCAACAACTTTTTCAAAGTCACTGCTATCGACTTTTTCGACGATGTCGCTGGCAATCATTTGAGGTGCCTTGTGTAACGTTTTGGCTAAGGTGAAGGTCGGAAAGGCCAAGTCCCCCTGCTTAGACGTCTTTGGTTGTTCGATCTTGTCTAGAATCGCTTCCTGCGTTAAATCTGGTAGTGCTGGCGCTAAGGCCGCTGCGACGAGTTGTTTATAATCCATATTGTCCTCCTTGATTGTCTTACGGGACAAAAAAAGTCCCTCACATATTTAAAAACATGTAAGAGACGAGACGTGCCCGCGGTACCACTCTAATTGATATGACATCCACTTATTATCGAATTGTCGTCTTCAAAAGCGCGCTTCCAATAATGTTTAGATTCGGCTCCCATCATCCCGAACTCGCTGGTCTAAACGTTCATCGTACTATTCTTTCTCATTAGACGTATATATTTTTACCATGCGTTAGTATAACAGAATTCAGCCGTTTTGACTAGTTCAACGTTAAAATCATATTCTGATGTGGAATCCCATCTTCTAAATAAACGCCAGAGACTGGTTGAAAACCAAATCCACGGTAGAAGCGATCTAAGTAATGCTGGGCCTGAATATTGATTTGCGTCGTGGAAGGCCACAACGCTTGAATCTGCACAATCGCCTGTTGGAGCAACTGCTGACCGTAGCCGTGCCCCCGCACCGCCGGATTGGTGATCACCCGGCCGATACGGGCCTGCTGGTTGGCTTCACGCATTAATCGCGCATATACTAGCAGCTGTCCCGTTGAATCCAGCCCTCGTAAATGCCAAGCCATCAAGTCCGTATCGTCGACTTCTTGATACGGACAGGCCTGTTCGACGACAAAAACCGCCACTCGTAACTTGTAAATCTGTTGTAACTGCCGAACAGTTAACTCATCGAAAGATGTTGTTATAAATTGCATTTGCGCTCCTTAACGATTACTGTTGATCACCCATCCGGTCAACTATTTAGTCATCTTGATTTTTACTCAATAAAAAAGAACGGGTCATTGCTGACTAACGTTCTTGATTATCATCATCTATTGACGGTCCGTACGAGACTCGAACTCGTGATCTCCTGCGTGACAGGCAGGCGTCCTAAACCAACTAGACCAACGGACCATGCGCTCAAGGAGCTTGAGAATACAATGACTACTAACCGAAATGATTAATAGCAAAGCGGGTGACGGGAATCGGACCCGCGACGCAAGCTTGGGAAGCTTGAATTTTACCACTAAACTACACCCGCATTTGACAACAGAAATTAGTATAGCATACATTTTTTCTGTTGTCATGGTTATTTATAAATTTTTAGTCTTCTTTTTCTGGGACGACTTTCGGCTTTGGAGCCGCTTTAATGAGCTTAGCATCATCCTTACGAACAACTGCGCGGTGGTTATACTCGTTAACAATTGGTTCGTCAGCTTTTTGAAATTCCTTAATTAAGATCAAGACTGAATTTTCATACACTTTTTCAATTTCACCCTTGAAATCATGTTCCAATGAAGCAAACTTCTTACCAGCGACGTAATCGCCAATTTTTAATTCTACGGCCATTTGTAAACTCCTTAACGTTTTTCAATTCATGCCCCGTCCACAGGTGTCCGGGAGATTATATGAGTGACTTTAAAATAAAATTGATAACAAATACTATCAAATAATCCACTTGGTTGCAAGCCTTAATTACAATTTTTCCGAATCGTTTAATATTGGTTCGGCCCCTTCTGCGACCGTGTTTGTCATGCGGGCCTGTTGTCGTAAATCGTGGACTGATTTAATATAAGCAGGCAAAAGCACGGCACACGACCCTAACCAAGCTAACGGTTCCGAACTACAAGCACCGGCGTAATCGAAGATCTGAACTAAGATCAGTGCTGCAAACACCCGCATAAAGAGTTCCGCCGCGCCTGCCAAAGTTGGAATTGCGCTGCGTCCAAGCCCTTGCAAGGTATTACGCATAATAAATAACATTGATAATAGGATATACGTGCTCCCGATGACGTTAAAATACGTCTGGGATAAGTTCAATACCGCCATGTCCTGATGACCGACGAAGAACCCCACAAGCTGTTTACCCCAAATAATTTCAATCAAACCGGCAGCCACACTAAAGCTCCCCGACAGCCACATGGTCTGTTTGACTCCCGTGATAATCCGTTCATACTGATGAGCACCATAATTCTGAGCCGCGAAAGTCGCCATGGTGACCCCAAAAGACATTAATGGCTGAGTCGCGACTTGGTCGATTTTCTGAGCGGCAGTCGTCGCCGCCACTGAATTAGTACCAAGACTATTCAGTGCCGCTTGTAACACAATCGTTCCAATCGCGATGATCGACATCTGAAAAGCCATGGGTAACCCAACATTCAGGTGAGCCTTCACTTCCGACCAAACTAACTTGAAGTGGCGCCGTCCAATGTGCAAGATGGGTACTTTGACGATGATGTAAACCACACACATGAGCGTTGCAATGGTTTGTGCTAAAATGGTTGCCCAGCTCGCCCCGGCAATGCCCCATTTGAAAACCAAAATGAATAACAATTCCAAGCCAATATTAATTAACGCGCTGATAATCAAAAACCATAAAGGCGTGCGACTATCACCGAGTGCGCGAATGATGTTTGACAACAGGTTGAACGCAATTGGTGCCAGCATCCCGCCAAGCATAATTTGTAAGAATGTCCGCGCATCCGCAATGATATCCGTTGGCGTTTGCATTAACAACAAGATATGGTCAACGAAGATCAACGACAGAATCGTCAAAATGATCCCAACAATTAGACTAACTACGATACTAATCGCAAAACTGCGCCGCACTGCTTTAAAATCACGTGCCCCAAAATGTTGGGCTGTTAATATGGATAAGCCAGCGGTTAACCCCTGCGCAAAGCCAATGATCAAAAACTGAACACTCCCAGTTGATCCAACTGCCGCTAGGGCTTTAACCCCTAACGTCTGACCAACGATCAACGTGTCCGATAAACTATAAAATTGCTGAAAAATGTTACCGATTAGTAACGGAATCGTAAACCAAAAAATTAATTTTAGCGGTTTTCCCTTTGTTAAATCGTTCATTTTCGCACTCCTTTCATTAATTAAGATGACGTACTTGTAATCGTTTTCTTGGTGCTTTGCCAGACAAGCAAACTTTGCTAGTATATCAACTTTAGATTTATAATACTAGTCCTTTGTTCGCAAATATTAAATATTTTATTTTAATTAGGGACTGTCTGAAAACTAAAAATTCAGGTATAATCTGAGGAAAAACGAATCG